>JAOTVS010000053.1 GCA_029863275.1 Candidatus Nitrosopumilus sp. | reverse complement strand
AATCCGAGCGTTTGTGGTTAATGGGTATGCAAGCCACTTCCAAAGGAACTATGCCAGTTGTATTGCTTAAAGAAGGCGGAACGGAGACCAAAGGAAGAGACGCTCAAAAAAATAACATAGCTGCATCAAAAATCATTGCAGAAATTGTTCATTCCAGCCTTGGACCCAGAGGAATGGATAAGATGTTAGTCGATTCCTTAGGAGACGTTACTATTACAAATGATGGGGCTACAATCTTAAAAGAAATTGATGTTCAACATCCGGCAGCAAAAATGTTAGTTGAAATTTCAAAAACAACGGATAATGAAGTAGGAGATGGAACCACTTCAGTGGTAATTTTAGCAGGTTCTTTGCTTGAAAACGCTGAATCATTATTAGACCAGGATGTTCATCCAACAATAATTGTAGATGGATATAGAAAAGCTGCAAAAAAAGCAAAACAATTCCTAGAAGACATTGCAGAAAATATTTCACCTAATGACAAATCAATTCTAAATAAAATTGCAAAAACATCCATGCAAACAAAATTGGTTAGAAAAGATTCTGACCAACTAGCAGATATTATTGTAAAATCTGTTCTTTCTGTTGCTGAAAAAGAAGGTGAAAATTACCAAGTAGATATTGATGATATTAAAGTTGAGAAAAAGGCAGGAGGCTCTATAAAGGATTCCTCGATAATTCAAGGAATCGTTCTTGATAAGGAAATTGTTCATGGTGGAATGCCAAAACAAATTACTGATGCCAAAATTGCGTTGATAAACACTGCCCTTGAAATTAGTAAAACTGAAACTGATGCTAAAATTAACATTTCAAATCCACAACAAATGAAATCCTTCCTTGATGAAGAAAATAGAATGCTAAAGACAATGGTAGACAAAGTAATTGGTTCGGGCGCAAACGTGGTTCTCTGTCAAAAAGGAATTGATGATATGGCTCAACATTTTCTTGCCAAAGCGGGAATTATTGCAGTTAGGAGAATAAAAGAAAGTGATCTTACTAAACTTGCAAAAGCAACTGGCGCAAGAATTGTAACTAACCTTGATGATTTATTTGAAAAAGATTTAGGTATAGCAGATTTAGTTGAAGAGAAAAAAATTGAAGAAGACAAATGGGTCTTCATTGAAGGCTGTAAACATCCCAAATCAGTAACTCTTCTCTTACGCGGTGGATCTCAAAGAGTAGTAGATGAAGTTGAGCGTTCAGTTCATGACGCATTAATGGTAGTAAAAGATGTAATAGAAAATCCCTTAATTGTCGCAGGTGGAGGTGCACCTGAAACATATGCTTCAACAAAATTAAGAAGCTGGGCAAAAACTCTTGAAGGAAGAGAGCAACTTGCAGCAGAAAAATTTGCAGATGCACTAGAAACAATTCCATTAATACTTTCTGAAAATGCAGGAATGGATCCAATCGATACTTTGACTGTTTTGCGTTCAAGACAAATGAAAGGAGAAAAATGGACTGGAATTGATGTGATGAAAGCAAAAATTTCAAACATGAAGTCAAGTGATATTATTGAGCCACTAGCAGTAAAGCTCCAGATTGTTTCTGCAGCCGCAGAAGTTGCATGTATGATTCTTAGAATAGATGATGTAATTGCAACACAAAAATCTGCAGGACCACCACCTGGAGGCGAAGGTGGCATGCCTGGAATGGGTGGAATGCCAGATATGGGTGGAATGGGAGGCATGGGCGGCATGCCTGGAATGGGTGGAATGCCCGGAATGATGTAAATTTAGTGTAAAATATTTTTCAAAAGTTTATTTGATTATTAAATTTCAAAACAATATTGAGTAACATTTCATCACAGTTTACTGAAGGTTTCAAGTATGTGTACTTGGCAGCATTTTTTACATTACTTGCAGGATTTTTCCATCCAATGATTTCAGGTGATCTTTATAATGAATTTCTATGGGGCGTAATAGTATTGATTGTTGGTCTTGCCGGGGGGGTTTTATTGTATAATTCACTAACTTCAGAAAAAAGACAGATAATTTACTTTGCAGGTGGATTTGGAATTATTTTTTTGGCGTTAGTCTTAATATTTCAAATAACTGGAAGAATCTAAATATCAAACATCAAAATAAAGATAAAATTCATGGGGATGTGGTCTGATTGCAATCTCTCTTTGGTCTCTTCGTTCTAACTCTATGATTTTATCAATAACATCATCAGTGTAAATTGGATTTAGGAACTTTCTATCACTTTCCAACTCGTCTAATGCTTCTCCTAAACTTTTTGGTAAAACACCTATTCCTCTTTTTGCTCTATCGGATTTAGTCATCTTGAAGATATCATCTCGTATTTGTTCACCCGGATCAGTTTTTTTCTTGATTCCATCCATCCCTGCTGCAGTGACTGCCGAAAAGGCAAGATATGGATTTGATGCTGGATCAGGTGCTCTAAATTCAAGTCTCTTTAAATGTGAATAATTCTTTCCAGTAAGATGTTTTGGAACCCTTACAATGGCAGATCTATTTCCTGCACTCCATGCAATATAGGCCGGCGCTTCATAACCAGGAACTAGTCTATGATACGAGTTTGTTGTTGGATTGCAAATTGCAGATAATGCTTTTGCGTGATTGATTATTCCACCACAGAAATATCTTGCAGTTTGACTTAGTTCATCCTCATCCTCAGAATCATAAAAAGCATTGTTCTTACCTTTCCACAAACTTATATTAACATGCATACCAGAACCTGAATCCATTGCAATTGGTTTTGGCATCATTGTTGCAACCTTTCCATATTTTGCAGCAATGTTTCTAATCACATATTTGTAAGTTTGAGCAGCATCAGCAGCATTTGTCATGTAATCATATCTGATATCAATTTCACACTGTCCTGCAGTTGCAACTTCATGGTGGTGATTATCACACAGAATCCCAAAATTTGTACTCAAAATATTTACACATTCATTTCTAAAGGGAGTAAGAGTATCTGATGGAGTACTTGGATAATATCCCTCTTGAAGACCCATAGGATATCCAGAACCTTCCTGACTCCAAGGAGCTTCCTTTGATTCAATTGAATATGATTGTCCTTTGTATGGGGTAAGAACATCCCAGTGAATTTTATCAAATACAAAAAACTCTACTTCTGGACCCCACGAGCTAGAATCAAATCCCTGCGATTGGATGTATTTTTCTGCTTTTTGGGCAATTCCTCTAGGATCCCTAGATAGTCTTCCCCTATCTCCTCCCCAGTAAACATCGCATAGTAATCGTGCAGTTTTATTTTCAGTCATCCAGGGAATAATTGCAAAAGTATTAGGGTCTGGTTTTAGCAAAAGATCGGAATCATTAATATCTGCAAAACCGATTATTGATGAGCCATCTAACTTTGGGAGACCATCTCTCATTTGTTCGGGTGTAAATGTATTTGCAGAAATAGTTGTGTGATGAAAACGGCCAGTTAAACCAGTAAACTGAAGATCAATGAATTGAATTTCCTCGTGCTGAATTCTAGAGAAAACTTCATCCGGTGAATACAATACCTGGAGTGGTTTTCCATGGCTCACTTTATATGGCAATTTTAGACTTCAAGCTAACACAAATACATCCATCATTTAAGGATTAGGTAGGACATGTCTGAATATAACGAAATCGACCTCAATTCACTTCATGCAATTGTTCTAAGAGAAACCGAAAGTGATTCGATTCAAGAAATTGATCCTAATTTCTATAGGAATCTATCTGATTTCATCGGAGACTTGAAAAAACAAGAGTTTGATGGAATTGAAAATAAAATTAAACAATCCTTGATTAACATGGCATCAGAACTAACTTCGCTTTTACTTCAAAATAGACTAGAAAAAACTATTAGATCAGATGATATTGATTTTACAAATCTAACAGATGAAGAAAAATTCATACTTGATGCCGAGGAAAAAAAAAGAGAAAGAACAGAAATGATTCTAGCAGCTACAATTAATGGAAAATCAAAATTCTTAGAATCTCTATCTCAGACTCATAAAGTCAAGACTGTTGTTCTTAGATTTTTAAAAAATGTAGATGAAATTGTTGGAGCTGATCTGGAGAAATATGGACCATTTCATCCAGAAGATATTGCTACTCTACCATATGAGAATGCTCAAGCATTAATAACAAAAAAAGCTGCAACCAAAATTCATTGGGAAGACTAGGTAAAAATTACGTAGCTGAATATTTTCATTAACCATGTCTCATACAGGTGTAGATGTAATTGATTTTCTTTTTTATACAATTTATCCTGTAATTGGAATTTTCATAGTTGAGATAATTAGTAGAGCAATAAAGGCTCCAAAATGGATAAAGCTATGGGTTCAGGCAGCAGTTTCAATAGGGTTTGGAGTCTATTACTGGTTTATTTTACCTGCTCCGCAAAATTTCCCATTAACAGCTCTAGTAATGTTTGCTTTAGCTATTGCTTTAATCTATCAAGGAAAACGTGCAAAAATTTCTCCTGATAAAAGTCCCTACTAGTTACCTTAACCTTTGAATTTTCTAAAAAATTTTTTGAAAGCACTTTGTTTTCCGATACCCTCATCTCTAATTACTTTCCTCTCTCCGAATTTTTTTGCTCTGATTTGAGTTAATTTAACACACCTATGTTCTTCGGGAAGTCTGTGTTCTGAACAAAATGGATCCTTACAGTAATTGCAATGAAAAGGCAAATCAGTCAGATCTCCACAATATGCACAATTTTCAGCCTTCATAACTTATCTTGATATTTTAATTCTAATAAACCTGCTAGTCTTATCCAAGTTTAATTTTGGTTTGATTTTTACAAAAACACTTTTACGCCTTATCTTATAAAATCCATTAAGTGAATCCTAATGATTAACGGCAAAGTAGCAATAATTACTGGGGCAAGCAGTGGAATTGGTTATGCGACAGCTCTTGCTCTATCAAAGGCTGGTGCTAAAGTTGCAATTGGTGCTAGACGAACTGATAAACTTGCAGATTTGGAGAACAAAATTAAAGAAAACAATGGAGAGGTTTACTCTCAAAAACTTGATGTTACAAAAAATGAGGAATGTAAATCCTTTGTGAATAATGTTTTAGAAAAATGGGGTTCTGTAGATATTTTGGTTAACAATGCAGGATTAATGCCTTTGAGTTTTGTTAAAAATTTAAAAATTGATGAATGGGATCAAATGATAGATGTAAACATCAAAGGAGTACTATACTGTACAGGCGCAGTTGTTAGTCATATGCTAGAAAAAAAATCCGGCCATATTGTGAATATTTCCTCAGTAGCAGGAAGAATTGTCTTTCCAGCTGGAAGTGTTTATTGTGCTACAAAACATGCAATCACTGCATTTAGTGAAGGATTAAGAGAAGAACTAAGTGTCCGAAAAAATATTAGAGTAACTTGTATAGAGCCTGGAGTAGTTGCAACCGAGCTGACAAATACAATCACTGATGAATCTCTGCAAGCATTTGTCGAGGGTGCCAAAAAAATGGAAGCGCTACAAGCAGAAGATATTGCAAATGCAATTCTCTATGCTGTAGAGTCACCAAACCATGTTAATGTAAATGAGATTTTAATTAGACCAACTACACAAGAACGATAAATTGTCTGAAAATATTCCTCATGCCCTAATTCTTGGTGGAGGCTTTGGTGGGCTATCAGCTGCAAATAATATTAGAAAATCACTCTCTTCATCACAGGTAAAAATTACTGTTGTCGATAAAAAAAACTGGTTTATGGTGGGATTTGCAAAGCTTTGGATAATTAAAGGGACAAGAACCTTTGAGAATTCAACTGGGCTATTAAGTGGATTAGTAAAAAAAGAAATCGATTTTCTCAATGAGGAGATTCTTCACATTGATCTTGAAAACAAAAATATCAAAACTACAACACAAAATTTGTCATATGATTTTTTGATTATCGCAATGGGTGCAGTCCTGACTCCTGAAAAAATTCCAGGATTAGCTGAAAACGGAATGAATCTTTATGATTATAAACAATCCGAACAAATTCATGATAAGATAAAGGAATTGAAAACAGGAACTATCGCCATATCAATTATGGGAATGCCTTACAAGTGTCCTCCTGCTCCATTTGAGGCTAGTTTGATTATAGATTCAATGTTAAGGGAGAATAAAACTAGAGATTCTGTACAAATTCATTTCTATAGCCCAGCGCCAATTACCTTACCAGCTGCAGGTCCTGAGATTAGCAAAAAAATACTTGACTTGATAAGCTCCGAGAATATTATTTTTCATGACTCTTGCAAGATAAAAGCAGTAGAGCCCAATAAACTAATTTTCCAAAACGGTGAGGCAGAATTTGATTTACTCCTTGCCATTCCACCCCATGTGGCACCAAATGTAATTTATGAATCTGGATTAGCAACACAAGGTAACTTTATTCCAATAGACAGAGACTGTAAAACTCCATTTGAAAATGTCTATGCCATAGGTGACGTTACAACCTTGAAGGTTACAGAAACAATGGTGGTTCCAAAGGCAGGAGTGTTTGCAGAAGGAGAGGGATTTGCAGTTGCTCAAAATATAATCTCAAAAATACAATCAAAAGAAGAATCTTCCTTATTTGATGGAAAAGGGGGATGTTTTATTGAATCAGGAAGAGATACTGCATCAGTAATTGAAATAGATATGTTTTCAGGACCAAACCCTTCCACAAAATTAACTGAATCAACTTCTGAGCATCTTGATGAAAAGCTACAATTTGAAAAAGACCGACTTTCAAATTGGCTATAGTTTTTCCTCTTTATCCTTTGCCAAATGCTCAAGAATAGCCTTTACTTCTACCCCTAAATCTTGAGAAATATTTGATAACTCTAGTTGCTCGGGAATTTTATTTTTAAAATCTAGATCTTCTAATTCTACTCTTTGTTTTTGTATGCAATCTAGGTGGTCATCATCAGAGCCAGAAATTTTTTTACAAACAGTACAAATCTTCACGATTTATTTCAACAATCCTACGATTTAATAATTTCACTTTGTGCCTATCTCATAAGGGATCGTCGTCTAGCTTGGTATGATACTAGTCTGGGGGACTAGTGGTCGCAGGTTCAAATCCTGCCGGTCCCATCAAAATATATTATTATTAAATTTCAGAATCGAAATGCCAGACAAACTAAACATTTTATTTTATACAGCAGGTGCAACTACTGGCATTGCAGGAATCATTCATCTAATAATGGGAATTCCATCAAACAATCAAAATAGCCAAATTTTGTTTGTGGTTGGAGGAATTATGCAAATATTTTGGGTGATACCACTTATAAGAAAATGGGGAACACTATGGTATTCCATAGGACTTGGAGGTACAATAATTTTCATTTTGATATGGGTAATCACTCGGATCCCTGAGAATTTCATAACAGGTAGAGGTGGAAGAATAAGCGATAATGGAATCATCACCGAAGTCTTCCAGATAGCATTTGTGGGAATTGTTATTGCAATTATTGTACTTGGAGCAAGGAAATCAATTTAATTAGGATTTACAAATTTATTCAATGGATATTAAACTTGTAATAATCTCTTTAGGCATTCTTTTGAGTTTTTCTTTTAGTCCATTTATTCAAGCTGATGTTAATCAAGGAAGAATAAATTATTTGGATCCTGTATATGAAAAAATGATTGCCACTGAGAATTGTAATTGTGTTGCATTTAGGTTTGATGACATTCAAAATTATTGGTTACTTGATGTTCAACTTGAAGTGTTTGAAACATTTAGAGAAAAAAATATTCCTTTAACTATAGGTGTAATAGGGAAAGACTTTGATGGTAAGATTGCAAATTATACCAAGATAATTTTTACTGGTCAAAACATTATAGAAGTTGCAAATCACAGCTGGGCACATGGAAATTTCACTACTATGAACATAGAACAACAAAACCAATCAATAAAAAAAACCAATGAAAAAATATTCAATGTTACAGGTGTATACCCAAAGACATTCATTCCTCCATTTAATGAATTCACCAACGAGACCCTTACCATACTGAGTGAAAACAATTTTACTACTCTGAGTTCGGACATACTTTTTAGCAGGCCCCCTTATCCATTGGTAACTTTTGGAATACATCATTTTCCAGAGACTGCCACTACTGGCGTCTATGATGGAGAATTGGTTATTTTTAAAGGACTTTCGCATAGTGAAACATTAAAAGATATTCAACAAAGTCAGAAAAAATTTGGATTCTCAGTAGTTACATTACATCCTCAAGAGTTCTCGGTAGTTGAAAATGGAACATATGTAAACAAAATAAACCAGAATCAAATAAATGAGCTTGTTTTACTAATAGATGAAATTAAAAAATCTGGATTAAAAATAGTTTTTCTCAGCCAAATTAAAAATGATGCTGATGTTACCTTAGACAATGAGATAGATTCAAACTTAGAACCATCTAATATCAATAATTCCAGCAACGAGCAATCAAATGGAGGTGGTTGCTTGATTGCAACTGCTACTTATGGCTCTGAACTTGCACCACAGGTTCAATTATTGCGAGAAATAAGGGATTCACAACTTTTGCAGACAAACTCGGGATCTTCATTCATTAATTCCTTTAACACTTTATACTATTCATTTAGTCCAATTGTTGCAGATTA
>JAOTVS010000052.1 GCA_029863275.1 Candidatus Nitrosopumilus sp. | reverse complement strand
TTGCAGCAATAACAGTCAATCCGGCATCAACTGCTGCATTTGATGCACTTGCCATGGCATCCAAATCGCATGATGATGATGAACCACCACCTCCTAAACTCATAGTAATAATATCTGCCTCATCTCCACTGTCTATATTACCATCTGGTCCGAAAACACACCAATCTATTCCTGCTATAACATCTGATGCAAATCCACTACCATTTTGATCTAAAGCTTTTACTGCCATAAGAGAAGCTCCTGGAGCAACTCCGCCAAACGTAGAATCCTGAGATGCTATTGTTCCGGCAACATGAGTTCCATGACCATAATCATCCATAGCATTTGAATCATTATTTACAAAATCTATTTCTGCAAAGAGGGGATTTAACGCCAGATGAGAGTCATCCACACCAGAATCAATTATGCATACTTTGACATTTGATCCTGTTATGCCTTGAGCTTGAACTAGATTGGCATTAATTATATTTACAGAATCATCCATAAATGCAGAAACTTTGATATCTTCATAAATCTCAAAAACACGTCCATTATTTTTTAAATTATCTAATTGACTTTCTTTTAACTCTGTTAATAATGCTGGAATGACTTTGAATTGATTCTTTACTTTTCCAACAGATTCCATATCATCAATATCACTTTGGGTTGGAACTTCCTTGAAAATCACAATAAAATTTTTATCGACACCGTTAGGATTAGGGGTAGGTTCTGTAAAATTTAATATTGATTTTTTTATCTCTGTTGACTCTTGCAGGTTCTCTTCATCGGCAAAAACATTGCTTGGAATAATTAATGCACATACAATACAAAATACAAAAAACATTTTAAATTTAGGAGAGGATTTTGACAACAAAATTTGTGATAAATTATAACTTAAAGTCTTTTGACATTAAAAACATGTACAAACTGTTCTAAATTATCTAATCTAGGCATGATACCGCTGAAAGAGAATCTTAGAATTTAAAAGTAGGATTAATTACAATCATAATATCTCTAAGGGGTGTTTTGGCAATATTTGCTTGCCAGTAAAGCAATATTATTTTAATTAATTCATAATAACATTATTTCATATTTACTCACATTTAATGTGGGTGATTTTATGTATTAGCAAATACTGGTTAAAAACACTGATCATAACACCATAATTCTTTTTAGCACAAAAAAGTGTCAATATTATGGAAATGAGTAGTATGCAAATCACTAATCGACGAGATCAAATAACTATTATGCTTGACTTACTCCACACCATTCAAGAACCTAAAAAATTAACTCATGTACTTTACGGCTCAAACATGAGTTACTCTCAACTGGTAAAATACATGGACTCGCTGAAAGAGTATGGGTTTGTCAAGGAAGAAAAGAAACCATTTCGATCTTACCTAATTACTGGGGATGGAAAAGCATTCGTAGATATTATGAAAAAAGCAAAAACAAAGTCGGACAGTTAGATGAAATTTGGAGGGAAAAAAATCTGAAAAAAACTTTCTTTGCAATTTTATTTTTATTTTCACTAGTTCTACTTGTAAGTAGTTTTGAGAATGCAGAAGCTGGTTCAGGGCAACATCATCTCAGAGTTGATAGTCAACCTAGAGATGTGATATTTATTCCCGGACAAGGATTCTATGATGATGGAGAATCAATTACTCTAACAAAAATACCTGAGATATGGAAAGATTATACTTTTATTGGATACAAGATAGACGGTGCGTGGGCTAAAGACAACCCACCTACAATTAAAATGGATAGGCCTCATGAAGTGCTGGCTGTTTTTGAAAAAACTGATGAGGGGTTTGTCACTCAAACAGGAATCCTTATTGATTCAATTCCTAGAGTATCTACTATAACAATTGATGATGAGGTATATCTCCCAGATGAACTTCCAGTTACCTTAGAATGGGATGAGGGAACAACCCACGTTGTTTCTGTTGAAAATGTTGTAAATGAGGGAGCAGACATGAGATATTCTTTTGATCAATGGAAGGACACTGAATCAGGAACCGTAAGGATAGTTACAGCTGGTGAGGTTGATAGTTTAATTGCACTTTATGACACTCAGTATTATTTGAGGGCAATTACAGAATATGGTTCTATTGAGGGAGGAGGTTGGTATGATAAAGATTCTACTGCTCGTTTTAAAGTAACAGAAGAATTTGTTACAGATAATGACGATAGCATTCGATATGCTTTCAAATCCTGGGATTCTGGAGATTATATCAAATCCGTTGAAAACTCTATTCCAATTCAAGGACCTATGACTGTTAAGGCATCATGGGATGAGGAATATTATTTGGATATCCGATCAAACATTCCTGATTATGTACCTGCAGGTTCTGGATTCTATCCACAAGGAAAATCACTTGCATTGATTGCTGAAACTGAAATACGCTCAGAATCAGCTGACATTAATTATGTTTTTGACAGGTGGGTCAGTATAGGTCCAAATCCTGTAATTATCTCAAACACTGTTTCACCCTCAACTAGTATTTCGATCCAAAACCCATACATTATTGAAGCCCGTTACACAAAATCATATCTAATTAATGCTTGGACACCATATGGCTCAATATCCGGAAGTGGTTTTTATGATGAGGGCGATATCGCAGAAATTAAAGTTGTTTCAAATGAAGTTATTGTAAAACCTGGTCAGATTAAAAAAACATTCAATGGCTGGGATACTCGTGGTGCCAAGATAATGGACTTTTCTTCTGAGGGAAGTCAAAGTCTTGAAGATATAACAAGACCTAATCTTATGGTTGTTGCAGATGCACCACGAAATGTAACTGCACAGTGGACTGATCAGTATTATTTGAACGTTAGATCATCTCAAGGGGATGTAAAGGGGTCTGGCTGGTATCAACCAGGATCAGTAGTTCCAATTTCTGTTAGTAACCCCACTCAACCACCAGGTATGTGGTCGTCATATTCATTTGTGGGATGGTCTGGAGATATTGAAAGTCAAAGTCCTACTGCTAAAGTTATCATGTCAGGTCCAAGGTCAGTTGTTGCAGAGTGGCAAGTAGATAACACTCCAGGAATTATTAATGGAATAATTTTAGGAGCTCTCGGAATCGCTGGTTACTTTGTTTATACCAAAACAAAAAATAGAGGAGGTTCTATGACTAATATTATCAATACAAAAAAAGATGGGTTTTCATTTGATAGACGTAGCTTAGATTCACTAATTGGAAAAAAGACAGAGCCAAAATTTGGAGGGACTGCACAAACACAAACAATGCCGCAAAAAAAATTCTCAATAATAGATTGGCTGATGGGGAATGATAAATAATGATTAAAGTTTTGATTGTTGCATCATTAATTTTCGGTGTTGTTTTTAGTTTTGGTTTAACAGCAGATAAACTTCCTATAGCTCAAATGGCAAATGGGTTGGAAACTTTTTCCAATGATATTTTATCTGGATTAGAAATACTCGGATTAAACGATGAGGATCAAAATATTGGTGCAGAATCTATAACGGCTGCAAATCTTGATTTTGAGATTGGTATTCTTAAAGTTGACCCAGACGAAATACCAGATACAGGTGATGAGCATTTCATTAATGTCGTTTCAGTATGTAATTTTCACTCTGCTGAGGATATTGAAGGGGATACATGTGTAAAATGTACTATACTTGATGGATCTGAACAACCTTTGGGTTCTGGAACCACTGAACTTCCAAATGGATATGATTCAAGCGACACCATCCCAATCCAAATTTCAGGTGAAAACTTTGAAGGTCAAAACAATGCCTTTGCAGCTGATGCTGTATTTTTAGAGGTATGCATAGATACTGAGGCATGTTCTGTAGCATTTTGGTCAGCAAATCTTTGGGCATGGGAATTAATTCCTGTACCAACTGATGCTGACTTTAGAACTACATTTGGCGTTGGAAATGCTACCTTTGCAATTACCTTTGAAGGTGAAGAACTTGAAAATCCTACCCTTTTGCAAGCTTTACAGGCTGAGGGTTCGGGAATTAATGCCTTGGCAAGAGAATCAGTAGCTGCACTACTAAACTCTGAGAGTGCAATTGATTATCCAATGACTTCAGATGAGGTTGTAATTGGCTTCTACGGATCCTTTACTTCTGACGTAGAAGATAATTCCATGACACAACATTTCGTTGAACTAAATGAGGATTCATGTCCTTTACTCAATAATGGAGCAGGAGAAGTACCATAATGAAACTGATGTTTCTTTGGTTATCAATACTAGTAGTAGCAGGAGTTACTGGAGCAGCAGCACTTACCAACACTATTGAAGTCAACAGTGAAGGTATTGGCGTTTTTGGTTGGAAAGTAATATGCCTTAATAATGGAGGAGGATATTTTTGTAATGCAACAGATGAGATAGGTGAGACATCACTTGTGGCCTACGAAGATCCAGATATTGCCGGTGATGATTTTTCATCCGGAGTTTTTGGTTCTCTTGAAGGTTGTTCTCCAAGTTATTGGGAATCTGTGGGTGCATTAGATCAAAACGAAAATTGGCCTGTAGGATACCTTCCGGATGACAAATTTAGCTCTCCTGCTTATTTCAATAAATTAATTGCAATCTCGTCAGGAACAGATCCAACACTACAGGAGGCATTACAATCACAAGGCGACGGAATAAACAAACTAACCAGACACTCTGTTGCAGCATTACTAAATGCGGCAAATCCTGAAATAAATTATCCAATGACTATCATCGATATTATTTCATACACGCAGACAAGTATTGATACTCAGAACTATTCATTTGCAGATGTTCTTGCCAGCAGCAATAATGTGGGAAAAGCAACTTTCTGTGAAAAAGTAGAATAACTTGAGAGAAATTCATACCGAAAGGAAAATTACATTTGCAATAGTATCAATTATTTTTTTATCGGGAATCTTTTTTGGATTAAATTTCACAAACACAAGCAATGATTTTTTAATTAAAACACCCCAGTTAAACGAAGATGGAAATAATGTAGACATACTGCCTATTGAAAACAAACAAGGAGTAAACTTGTTGCAAAATTATAATTCAGAAGAAAAAAAATCAATGGCAGAACTAACGGCATTGGCACTTGAAAAAATCAATATTGATAGACTAGAGCATGGACTTAACCCTGTAAAATTGGGTAATAATCAAGCAGCTCAAGCACATGTGGAAGACATGATGAATTTTGGATATTTTTCACATTGGGATTCAAATGGTGTAAAGCCCTATGTTACCTATACAAAATTGGATGGTCGGGCATATGTTAAGGAAAATATAGCAGCATCATGGTGTGAAGGATTTACTTGTAAGATGAATCCTGCTGAATTGATAGAAAAATTTCAATATCTAATGGTTTACGATGATGCTGAATCAAACTGGGGTCATAGGGATAATATTCTTGATCCGAATCATAGCTTGGTAAATATTGGAATTACTTGGAATGATAATAATTTTTATTTTGCGCAACATTTTGAGACAAAATTAATTGATTTAAAAAATGTAGAGTTTAGTGAAGATAAAGTTCTAAGGATTTCTGGAAAATTACCATCCGGATATTCCTTAAAATCAATTACTGTTTTTCAAGATGAGCCTCCTTTACCCTTGAGTGGGGAGGACTTGGAATCTAGTTCTCCTTACAATCAAAATTTTTACAATAGTGGTACAATTGCAGGAATTTTAGTAACTGAACCACAATTGTTTGAATTTTATGATGAGTGCCAAAAAAATAAAATTTCGATTTCATCAAACAACCAAGAATTGTGCCTTCCCTATGCGACCTTTGGAAAATTAAATGACGACAATACGTTTGAAATTGAGGTAGATTTATCTGAATTTGTAAGTGAGTTTGGTATTCATACCATTTATGTGAATTTGCAGAATCAAAAGGGAGATCGAGTAACTGCCACATCGATTACTCTTGAATATCTCTAATTTTATTCAATTTGAAAATAAATTTACGTGAAGCATCTAAAAGTATATTATCAAATGATAAAATTAATCTCAAGAAATTTAATTTGTTAAATATGTATTTTATCCAAAAATTCTTGGACGAATTCTTTTTGTAAAAATAATCATCGAAACTGACATGCTAAGAATCATGATCACACCAAATCCAAATTCAGGCACAACAACAACAATAATTTCGTTATCTTCAGGAAGATTAAGCCCCTCATGATTTAATTTTAATGAATATTGACCAGCTTGTGGAAAGATCACTTTGTGGTTGCTAATTCCATCATGGTCATCGAGAGGTTGGCTTTGAAAAATTTTTTCATTTTTTGAATCAAGAATTACCAATGAATAATTTTGAGAGACATTTTGTTCTATGTTATTATCCATGAATTTTATCTCCACATTTGTTTCATTTCCAGGGTGGACTTCTTTTTGACCAAGATTTATCTGGGCAACAGAATCTAAGATCGACAAAGTAGGAGGAATGCTTTCAATTGGTTTATGAATTAATACTAAATTACTATTTGAACTAGTCTTGTTTTCAAAAACTATGTCCAAGAAATTATCTGACTTTGCAATCTGAGGTCCCAAAACAAAGAGTTCAGAATCAGCAGTGTCATTACTGAGATTAATTTTAGAACCAAAAGTATAACCAAAATCACTACTTTGCCTCAAAATAATATCTTTATCGCCATCAGAATCATCACTCCAAACGACAAATACATTATTTTCATCAGTAATAATTTGAGGATATAAAGAATTACCTGTACTCAAGCTCAGATTAACTGGCTCAAAAAAAGTATCTCCCATATTTGGACTATGAGACAGATACACCTCTGAGGTTTGTTGGTCTGCATAAACTATGTAGAGATGAGGGTAGGATATTTCCATCTGTGTGTCTCGAGTTGTTTCGTATGTTCCCAATTTTCCACTTAGACTATGAGGGGGAGTAAAGGAATTTCCTTTATCAATACTTTTTGAAAAATAAATGTCTGAACCAGAGTCACTATCTTCTGTCCAAATTACAAAAACATTTTCCTTGTAAACCTTTATTCCAGAATTGTGTGATCTAGAATCTGATTGACTAATGTTTATTGGGTTCGAAAAGGAAATCAAAGAATTATTGCTTTTAGAAAAATATATCTCAGAGTTTGAATGCAAGTCTGTCCAGACCAGATAAATATTATTGCTATCTGTTATCATACGTGCGTTTATAGAGTCTCCTCCCAAATTGCTAATATTTTGAATATCAAAAGTTTCACCTTTATCCTTGCTAATACCAAACATTATCTCCGAATCCCCCACTAAAACATCGATAATTTTTGTTTGCCCACCCAATTCAATTTCTTGGGATTTTCCCCCATCATTCCAAACTAGATAGACATACTCTGAATCAGCTGAAATCCATGGATTGTATGATGCTGAGATATTGTTACTAATGTTTGAACTAGTAAAGGTCTTGCCAGAGTCAAAACTTTTTGCAACCATTACATCGCTTTGGCCAGGGGAATAATCATACCAAGTAACGTAGACATTATTTCCTTCTACTGCTAATCTTGGAAATGCTGAACTGCCAGAATTGTTGCTAATATTAATTGGTTTTGAGAAAGTCACTCCCCCATCAACACTTGTCGAGAAAAAAATTTCGGCATTGGTATCTGATTTTTCAGTCCAAACTAGAAATATTTTTTCATCAAAGTTTACGATTTGAGGTCTAAAAGAAATGGAATCTGATTGGGTGATCTCATTTGCAAACGAAGAAGGTAACAATAAAGTGATGATAAAAAAAGAGAAAAAAACCCAAACTATTTTATTGCAAAAATTGTAAAATTCCAATAAATTTTTTGAATAATTCTTAATTAATAATCTTTTTAAAACATTTTAGACCAAATCTACACGATCATTAAATCACAGATTGTAATGTTATTTTTGTTACATAATAGTATAAAAGGTTTTATATCGATCAGAAGTAAATAGAACATGCTGAAACCGTCATTGATTTACAAAAAAACCAATTTCAAAAGAGGGGTTTTAGAATTAATGACTGAAATTTTAGATGCATTAAGCCAAGAGATGCTAAGAAAGACCCACATAACATTCCGCTGCAATCTTGATTCTCGGGCTGTTACAAAATATGTAAAAACTTTAACTCTTCTTGGCTTTATACGTGAAAATGATAAAGAGCCAAAATATTTTGAGATTACACAAAAGGGGCGAGATTTTCTAAAAAAATACGATGATTTAATTTCACTTCTCGTTGAAGATGAAGAACAAGCAAACACAATGTCTGAACTAAAAGACTCTTTGAAAATCTAAGTCATAAATTCAAAATCATAAATCCTAGGTTTGCAAATATAGACTGTCTGTTACATGTTTTAACATCTTAAGTTTAATTTAACTTCAAAATCCACAAATCTTATGGATCCTACATTGGGCGATGTTCAAAACCTGGCAAAAACAGGGGACAAAATACATTTGGAAAAAAATCAAAAAAATAAAACAATAGGAACATCACCAAGGCAAACAATTTTGATCGATGAATATGAAGAACACCCAACTAAAGAATATGAATCCATTGCAAAAACTATTGCAAGTATGATAAAAAATTCCCACCCACGTTTTACCACAGGAATTTATGGTGAGTGGGGAACGGGGAAAACAACTCTTATGAGATCTATTGAAAAAAGTCT
>JAOTVS010000016.1 GCA_029863275.1 Candidatus Nitrosopumilus sp. | reverse complement strand
TTCAAATCCCGATGGGAGCATTACAATTTTGGGGTATAGACAACCCCCTCCCATTTGACTGTTAATGAAAACTATAGCTAAAATTGGAATTTAGAACTAAATTAATTTGATCGCATTTTAGAGAATCAACATTGAAAATCATAACTTGATTTAATTTTCCTAACCTCCCTTTTCTCTATATGTCAAATCAAAATTGTATTGACGCTTGTAATTCCTGTATTAATGATTGTGAGAAATGTATATCATCATGTTTTGAAGATAATGATGTAAAAACCAGGATACAATGTATAAAATCATGCAATGACTGTGCTGATATTTGTAGAGTTTGCTCACAATTCATGTCTAGAAATAGTAAATTTTCCAGTATGCTTTCTGACCTTTGTGAAAAAATATGTAATGAATGTGCAATGGAATGTGAAAAACATACTGATGATAAAGATTGTATTAGATGTGCAGAATCCTGCAAGAAATGTGCCCAGGAATGTAGAAATACAAACTAGTATGAAATAATAGAAAATCAATTCTGAAAATCTTCAACTAGTTTAAACCTTGAAAAAATAAAACGTTTTGATTGAAAAATACTGTAATAATTGGAATCATAATGGCATCTATTATCACGATCTCATTTTCACTATTTTCTGAATCAGTTTTTGCCCAAATGACTCCTTACAAGAGTCCAAATCATCAAATGCAAATGATGAATGATCCGACACAAGTAACATGCAGAGATGGCATGATCTTGATGATGAAGGGTTCAAGTGGAAATCCAGCATGTGTTAGTCCTTTAACTTATTGGAGATTAGCAGATAGAGCTTGGGGAACTTTTGATATTGAACTTTTAGCACAAAATCAAAACCATATGCATGGAGTAATGGGTGCTATGATTAATCATCCTCAAATGTCTCAACACATGCATGATTGGATGAGAGATAATCCTCAACACATGCAAACCATGATGAATAATTGGATGCCACAAATGATGCAAAATGACCAATGGATGATGAACATGATGGGACCAATTATGAATGATCCAGAACTTAGACAGCAAATGATGAGTCACATGATGATGAATCCACAAATGATGCAAAGTATGCAATCAAATCAACAATGGATGGGAATGATCCATGGAGGTCCAATGATGAGTGATGGAATGTATCATGGAATAATGATGAACAGTACTATGAATTGTCCTTGGTGCCCATTCATGCAAGATTCAATGAAGCAAAGTATGATGGGTGTAGGGTGTGCTTGGTGTCAAGATAATATGGGTCATGGAATGATGAATCAAGGAATGATGATGGAACAACACATGCAAAGTTCAACTACTAACAAATCTTCCACTACAAGCCCTGGATGGATGATGCAAAATCCACAACACATGCAAAATATGATGAACCACATGATGAATGATCCTCAATCTATGCAGACAATGCATGGAATGATGATGCAAAATCCACAACACATGCATAGTATGATGAGTGGCATGATGCAACCAATGATGAACCACCTGATGAATGATCCTCAAATGCAACAGCAAATGATGAACCACATGATGAACCATCCACAGATGATGCAACAGTGGATGCAAAATCAGACCTATATGCAACAGATGAATAATTAGTGAAAATCCTAGTTTGACTACAAGAGTAAAGTCTTCATTTTATCCCCCAAGAGTAAAAGATTAAGAAATTAGTTGGAAACGACGGTTGGCTTCAAAACCACGTGCACTTTAAATGATTAATCGTGCCATTATTGCTGTAAAAATGAGCCAACTAAGGGAAAAATCATGCGACGATTGCAAACGAATGAACTGTGACTCTGGATGTGTTTGTGATTGCCATGAAAACCGTTGGCGGTAATTTCAAGAATAAAAAGATTCTAAACACAAACTATTCTTAATGACTGTAAAAGCAATAGCAATCCTGGAAGGGTGGATAAATGGAGAAGATTGTCTGAATTGTTTTATTTAATCAAAGCTTTTGTAATTTGTTTCTGTAAATTCTTGTTATTGATTGAAGGAATAATATATTTCTCTGAAATTTTCTTTTTAGGAATAATGTTTGCAATTGCAACTGCTGTGGCATAAAGGATTTCCATGGTCACCCTTTGTATTTTCAAATCTAGTATTGCCCTCATCAAATAGGGAAAAACTAAAGCATTGTTTACCTTGTTTTCATACTTGAAACTTCCAGTGGCAACTATTCGCGCACCTGATTTTTTTGCCACCAAAGGATCGATCTCGGGATCAGGATTTGTAAGGGCAAAAACAATTGGATTTTCATTCATTGTCATAATCATTTTTGGTTTTAGTAGATTCTTGATTCCAGAAACCCCAATAAAGACATCAGATTGTTTTATCACGTCAGAAAGTTGTCCTTTTTCGTTTTGATTTGTAAATTCAGCTAGTTGTCGTTTGTACTTGTCTAAGTTAATCTTTCTTTGCTTGTATATTGCACCTTTGGAATCAATTACTATAATATTTTTACATCCAGAAAAATTCAACAATTTTGCTATACAATAACCTGCAGAGCCAGCTCCTGCTATAACCACTTTAATTTCAGATATCTTTTTTCCAACAAGTGTTAGGGAATTTAAAAGAGCAGCCAAAACTACTACGGCTGTTCCATGCCTATCATCATGAAAAACTGGTATAGATAATTTTTTTAAAAGATCATATGAAATGTCTAACACTTTTGGTGATTCGATATCCTCAAGATTAATTGCTCCAAACATTGGTTCAATTGCCAAGATAGTATCAATAATTTTTTTCTTATCTGTAGTGTTTAGACATATTGGAAATGCGTTTATTTTCCCATATTTTCTATACAAAACGGATTTTCCTTCCATAACAGGTAGTGCAGCATCAGGACCAATGTTACCTAAACCCAGAATCCTAGTACCATCAGTTACAATTGCGACATTGTTTCCTTTTGAGGTCAAGTCATATCTTGATGCGGGTTTATTGAAAATTTCTTTACAAACTGCTGCCACACCAGGAGTATAGATTAACTGAAGATTTTCATCAGTTATTTTAGAAATTTTACTTTCAATGAAGATTTTGCCTTTTAATTTTTTATGAAAGGAAATTGCCTTTTTAGACATATGGGGTTTTACCAAGGCTGAGTCTAATGAACGTTATACTAATTTCCATTCAATCCACCATATTTCCATCCTGTTGATTTATTCATTAAAAATTAGCAAGTAATTTCTTTACAATAATTCTAATCATATGTCATCATGAATATATTCAATCTGTGATGATTAGTTTTACTATTTATTTACCAGGTTGATAAGATCTGAAATTCTATCAAATTGTCCAATATCCTTTAGTTTATGAGCATCACTTCCAAGATGAAATTTTACTCCATTTTTTTTGAAAATCTTTATCCAATTTTTTTTTGGCCATCTATATTTTGCATTAATTTCTATAATTTTTTCCTGATCAGCCATTAGATTTGAGAGATAATTTAGTTCCTCGTCAGTTATTTTAATATCTTCATCGTGCCAAGGACCTAAATGCCCGATTACATCAACATTGGAATTACAGATAATTTTCTCAAGGGCTTGCATCCATTTTTTTTTATCGTGAAATAGATTGTGAAAACTGGCAATGATGAAGTATTTTTTTTGATATTTCATTAAACAATTAGGAGTACCGTCAGGCAAAATTCTGGCTTCAAATCCTGTAATAATTTTTTTGTTACCATATGTTTCTATTTGATTTAAATAATCTTCAATCCAATCTGAGCTTTTTCTTACGTGTTCTGTTATTGCAATTTTATTTAATTTCAATTTCTCTGCGCGCTTTACAATATTTTCAATAGATAGATTCGATGGCGAATGATCATTAAAATTTGCATGAACATGATAATCCTCTCTGGTATTTAACATTGGAAGACTAGTCATCGAAGTTTCCATATTTGTATGCTAATTAACTTTTTTTAAGTGTCAAATTAGAATTTACAAATAAGCGTTAAACCTTTTAATTAACAATAATATTCAAACGTATCCTTGAAAGTAGTAATTCATCAACCTCAGTTTTTTCCTTATCCCGGATTTTTCCACAAATTGTCATTAGCGGATTGTTTTGTAATAATGGATGATGTACAATATGATAAACGATTTACAAATCGAACCAGAATTGAATCTACTAATGGTTGGATTTGGCTCACAATTCCAATAAACAAAACTCAAAAATTCTCACCAAATATGGTAGTAGAAATTAATAATCAAACATCTTGGAAAAATGATCATTTGAAAAAAATTCATAGCTCATACGGAAAAACCCCATTTTTTGGTGATTATAAGGACTACTTTGATGATTTGTATAAAAAAGAATGGAACTTACTTTTTGATTTAAACTTTGAAACCCTAAAAAAAACAATGGAATGGCTCAATATCAAAACCGAGATCATTAGAGAATCAGAGCTGGATGTAAAGGGAGAATCCACTCAAAGGTTGGTAAATGTCTGTAAGTCTGTTGGTGCAGATACTTATATTTCCGGAGTAGGAGGCAAAAATTATGTGGATGAAAAGTTATTTCAAGACAATCAAATAAAATTAGTTTACCAGACATATTCTCCAACAAGTTATCCCCAGAGATTTTCAAAAATATTTTTACCTGATCTTTCTATCTTAGATATGTTATTCAATGTTGGTCCAAAAAGTTTACAATTAATCAAAGACAATAATTCTGAAAAAAGTTTTGAAGAAATTTAAAAAATTCACAATAATGTAAATGAATAGAGAAAATCATCTCAGATACATGAGAAATAATAATTAAAAATAAGATTCTGTAAAGGAGCTAGAATTTTCCACCTTGTTGTTATCTTTTGATAATTTAAAATTAGAAAGCGGAACATACATTTCATTCAAGTACCTCATGCAGACCAGTTTTTTATAGTCATTAACAATTATTTCTTCACCCAATACATTATTTCTAAAAATAATATCAGGTTCATTTACTCCTGCGACTGCACGAATAGGAACTGATGCAGAAAATCGTGGATTAATTTCAAATATTTTTACCTGATCATTTACTTGTATTGCCTGAATATTAGTTGCACCAATACAACCTAATTTTATTGCAGCCTCTTTTGCTGATTCTCTAACAATATCATAATCATCTACAAATGCTTTGTTGGTTTGTCCATTTTTTAAAATTCTCTTCAGTGAGATCGAAGACATTATTTTCTTTGCCCCTTTATCCATTGTGACGCCTGTAGTAAATTCTGAATCTATAGCATCAAGATATTCCTGTAAAATCGGTCTCCAACCTACTTTTTCAATTTCAGATATTGCCTTATTTAGTTCATCTTCATCCCTAACTATATAGAAATGCAATGACCCATATCCCTCTCTAGGTTTTACCACTATAGGAAAATTAAATTCTTTAATGAAATTTTCTTTATTTTCGACCAAAGAAGATTCAGCACAATTCAGATTATTTTTTTTTAGAAATTCAAATGTGGTCCACTTATCCCTACATGTCGAAATGACTTCAGGCGGATTACTAATCACTAATGCGTCTGACTCAGTCTCTATCAGCTTTTTTGCATTGGCAAGTGGAAGTAATTCTTGGTCAGTCCCAACAAAAATGGCCTCAATTTTGTTTTCTTTGCAAATTTTAATTATCGAATCAATGTAATCAATAGAAGAAGCTGCGGGAACAACTAGACCCAAATCACTACGATAAAGACCAATGGCCTCTATACTCATATCAACACCAATAGTTTTGTACGTAACTTTTTTATTTTTTTTCTCGTTATTGAGATTCAGACATTTTATTATCCCTTGTCCCAATATACTGCCAGCACCTGTAACTAGTACATTTGCGTATTTGACCATGTTTTGATTTGCAGAAAGTAATTATTTACGTTTAATGGATTAGGCGTTGTGAAGGCTACAAACGATTCATTTTTAAGAATAATTTACTTGCAAATATAGCGCCTTACCTTTATCTGAAAACATGATTTTAGGAAAAGTAAAAGCTAAACTTATCTTTAGTTCTAAACAGTATTTTTCAAAATCAAGCCTAACCACGGTTTCCAAGAAAAAATCAATCTCAGTTCTTTAACTTTTTTTTATTTTTTTAAGATAATTTTATTCAAAACATTCAATGCCTCGGTGTATCTTTCTGGGGTTAACCATAGTTTTTTATATATTCTAAAATCAGTTTCCAAAACAATAGCTTTATCTTTTTTAGATCTTTCCATATCAAAATGGAACCAATCTCGAAAGTTTCCGGTACCGGAAACTCTGTTTTTTCCAGAAAAAATTCCCATCCTTTTCTCAGATATTTTTTTAATGTGCCCTATTTTTACTTCTTTTTTACCCCAAGGCAAAACCCACGACTTGAAATTTATTTTATCCTCATAAATTTGAAAATATCTATCAGTATACAAAATTTTCATATCGTAGTCCTTTAAATATATGATTTAAATTTTTTTAATTGGAACTTAAGACCAACAACTATTGTTACCTGGTGAGAGTTCCAATTGATTTCAGTTTAGAAATTTAGTATTTAGCATATTCTAATCATTTGAATGAACGATTTCTACTATCTCCTTTTATTCACAAATACAATTAAAAAATAAAATAGATAGGTTGGAGGTTCTTCCCATATTGACCTCACACCATCTATTTTTTACAAGATAGAAAGGGTAAAAAAAGTAGGCTGAGTGGAGATTACCAGATATTTTATATGAGATTGTAATCGGGTTGTAAAGAGGAGAGAAGATTATGGAATTAACCAAAGAAAATGTTGTTGACAGTAATCTACTTGAAAAGTTTCAACAAGAGATATGGAATAAAGTCCCTCATCTAGAAGATGATCAGGGAAAAACAAAGGTCGTAAACGCCACACCTCTCATTGATCTTACTGCAGATTTGAAAGTATGTGCCAAAAATGTTTACAATCTTAATTTAGATGATGCAGATCTAAAAGTTTTTGGAAAATTTGATTCAAACTTGCCCACAGGATCGATTAAAGTGAGACCCGCAGTTCACATTATTAATGACGCAATTACTTCGGGGAAATTAAAGAGTGGGGAGACAATCATTGAGGCCACATCTGGCAACTTTGGGATTGCTCTTGGTAAGTTATCAAAACTTGGATTAAATGTAGTAGCTCTTGTTTCTAGAAGGCTCCAGGAAGGAGTTTTCGAGGAGTTGAGAAATGAAAACATACGTATCATAGATTTAGATATGGATATCTGTCCTGCCCCAGGAATGAAAGATAGTCCAAATCTTTTGGCAGCAAAAGCAACCGCAGCTAACATTCGCTCGCAATTATTCGAACTTGGATTTGATCCGAAGATTTTCGATAATTCAAGTGCTGAGATACAATCTCTTTTAGCAAGTCAAGATATCATTAATTTGGCCAAATTTCTTGCCAAGATTTATGGATGTTTTTGTCCTGAGCAGTATGATAATGAATTAAACATTGATGTTCATAGGACTGTTACTGCAGTAGAAATTGACCAGCAGTTGCAGGAGAGGGGAGATTCACTTTCAAACTTTAAACTTGTTTGTACCTTTGGTACTGGTGGTACATCTGGAGGTTTGAGCACATATGTATCGGAAAAATATTCAAAAAAATCGGTTCATATTGTTTTTCCATCAGCTGGACAGGATGTTGCAGGGATTAGAACCAAAGACAAGGCAACTGGCTTGAAATTATACCGGCCTGAAACATATGCAGGGCAACATGAAGTAGATTTTGAGCAGGTAAAACCACTGCTAAAGTTTTTTGTGGATAAGGGTTATGATATTGGTGAAAGTAGTGCTCTTGCGCTTTATGCTGCAATACAAATGGCAAACTTTGGTGGAGGTGGAAGGTTTGTCGTAATTGTGGCTGACGGGATACAAAAATACAAAAAGAATCTAGAGTCAATGTCAAAGAAACAAAAACGTACTAGGGTCTCCCTTGAAGAAGCCGCCTCAAACGTAGATGATTATGATAAAATAATTTGGATTCATACTCAGTATACTCCACTAGAAGAGGGGATTGAGTTGATTGCAAAATCACTGGGGGTTGATAAAACAAAAATTTCTGTTCCAAAGGCAAGGACTGTAGAACAGTTATTGGCCACACAGCAAATTCCAGAAGAGCTAAGTAAGGATCTGCAAGGGACTAAAGGCAAATCGTTATTGGTGTGTATGGCTGGAAACACTTCGTTAATGGCAGTCAATGTTCTTGCAGGTAAAGGAGTTGTAACGGAGAGTCTGAATGGAGGTATAACCGCATTGCCTCAAGGAAGAGGAAGACAATTATCTGATTTGATAAGAGAAGCAAGTGAATAAGAATAAATTTTGATAATCAATAGTCAAATTTAAAATTATTTTATCTGGTATCGCAATATTGCTAATACCGAATTATCGATGTTGAGTTTTTTGATTATTTTTGGAGAAACTGCAAACTCTATTTTAGATGAAGTGTTTTTTGCCATCTCAACCATTTTCATTATTTTTTTGAATTGAGAACTTGTGTGGTAATCTGCAGATACAATTAAGGTATCAACAGCTCCATTTTTTAATGCCTCATAGATTGCATCATTTCTTTTTGCTGTAAGTCCTTCTTTGACTAGTTTTTCGTATTTCTCAACAAGCTCTGCGACATATTGTCTTCTATACTCGTATAAATGACGAATCAGTTTCTTGTGAATATCAACAATTGACGTTGAAAAAGATAAATTTTCAACAAATCGACATTTTTTTATCAATTCTGAATCAAGTTCATTATAAAATTCAGTTTTTGCAGGCCCAACTCCTCCTAATAATATTAATTCAGAGTTTGAATTCATTTCTTTAACTTTGGATGCAATTTTTTTAAAGAACACATGAATTTTGGTTTGCCTTGCCCTTAGGAATCTTCCTTGACTTTGACCACCTTTTTTATGTCGTCCTTGTAAATCAATTCGAAGTTTAGTCTCTTGAGTTATCTGGCTTCCATGAAATTTTTGGAGTCTTGCAGATTTTTGATCAAGAGTAATTAACAAAACATCATAGTTGGTTTTGAGAACATCTCCAAATGGTTTGATATATGGTTTTTTGCTTGCCAGGTATATGTAAGGTAATTTTTTAGAGGTTCCTATATTTTTGATTTTTACTTTTCCATTTTCTATCCATCCAAAAATACACAGAGTTTTTGTATACTTTCCTACAGAGATAGGATTTTTTTTTAATTCTGCAATTTTTTTTTCAATTTTTAATTCAATTTTTTCAAACGATTTGTTTCTCCGTGTATTTTCAAGTAATTCTATAGTATCTTTTCCTTTACCATAGGGATAATAAACAGAAACACATTCAGAGTTGATCTGCTTTACTTCGTTAAGAAATTGATTTAATGATAACCACTCTGATGGTGAAATTTCAAAATAATCAGAGCTGTTTTCCATATTTTTCATTTTTTCTTTCATAAATAACTAGTGCGTTGTGATGTTTTAATTGATTTTAAATTGTGAAAACTGCAATAAAATATAGAGTAAATACATTAATTTACAATGTACCAAATGAATATCAGATAAAATATATGGATAGACTAATTTTTACAATATGAAATCAGCTCATTGAGAAAGAACGTCCACCCTTTGGTGTGTTCTTCCAAGCTTGCAGGTCCTTCTTCTTTACCTGTAAATCCCGTATGTGTCAGGGTTAACCTAGTTTTCCCGTCAAATACAGATTCTAATTCCCATGTTACTATGGTTTCAGGAAAGTCAGAAAATTGATTCCATTTCCAAGTATGTACAAGTTTTTTATTTGGAATTATTTCCAAGATTTTTCCTTCGTTAATAAAATCCATATTCATTTTCATTTTAGGTTTTTTGGAATCTTTTAAAAATGTGATTTTGAATTTGCCTCCCACTTTGGGTTCTAATATAGCTGCATCAGAAAACCATTTGATTATTTCTAATGGATTAGAAATTGCCTTAAATGCATCCTCTTGCGACGAATCAAGCTCGACTACTTGCTTGATTTGCTTTGATGACATTTTTACATTATTGGTGCCAAATTAACAAAAATTTGAACAGCAGTCAAAAGATTATTTTCTAAATCATAAGCTAGGCCATAAAGCATAGCTATTGAGCTATTTGGCAAGCTAGTAACGTTGCCAATAATCACACTATTCTCAGTTACAGATTTTACTGTATTTGGAAAACAGCTAACACAACCAATTTTGTAAGAAGACGTTTCTTCATCTGCATCCCATGTTATTTGAACCGTGGCCGTGTTATTTGTAAAATCCAATACAGATGTTTGAACATTTTCCAATGGCTCAGCATAAGCCATACCCACACTTACCAATAGTAATGGAATCAAGAATAAAGGCATCTTCATGTAATAAATTCTGATTTATTTTCTCTTTTAACATTTACTATGAAACTGATGAACAAACCAAGGGTAAAATCAAAAAATAGTTCCACCTTTTAATATTAAAAAAATAAAGGGTGCGATCTAATAAGCCAAAAAACAGACGATCTACTTTGATCCAATATTAAAATCTACAGCATATCTTGGCTCTAAAATTTCAAGAATTCTATCAATGAATTGTCTTACAAGGGATAAAATATTTGTAAAATATCTTTTTGGGTTTTCGTAATGAGCAGAATCCCAATAAACTGTTGGTTGATCATCATTTGAAATTTTTACTCTCAAATAGCTTCGAGGTTTATCCTTCCCTTTTTTTCCTGCATTTTTTAAAAGAGAGTCATAAGTTTCCAAATTCTGCTGATTCCTAATCTCCCACAGCCTACTACTTACACGATTCCAAAAGTGTTGATATTTTACCTGACCGCGAGTTTCATATTCAGCATGAAAACCAATGACATCATATCCGTATCGGTTTAGACCTTCATTAAATTCTTCATCAGATATTATCTTTTCTTCATGAATTGGTTTTTGGAAATATTTTTGAAATTCATCTAATATGATTTTTGATTCACCAGTATCTAAAGTCTCAAGTGTGTCAATAAGATATTGTGTATTTTTAACTTGATTAGAAGTCAATTTTAAATTTAATTTTTTATTTATTTCTGTAAAAATCAAATCCAAAGCTCCATTTACATAGAATAGAAATCCATCAATAGCAATCTCAGTTGCAATTTTATCTTTAGTGAAGATATCCAAAGGAATCGACGTAGGTATTTTATCCAGGTTAATTTCGGCGTAAAATAATCTATATTGAATGGAATCAATTAAGAGAATTCTTTCATTTTTTGGATTCAGTCCTGACTCCATTTGGGTTTTTTTAAATAAACTAGATTAAAATCAGTTTTGTTAATTTTTTCTGTTTATACTACTCAATGTCATTGTTTTTGTAAAAAAATTGTTTCTTTAAATAACAAAATCGTTATCACCTAACATTGGGCTTGAGAGATATTGGACTAAAAGATGAATATCGTTCAGATAGAGATGATATTGTAGCAGAGTTTTTCTTTCCATGCCTTAGTCAGTGTATCGAATACGATAGGTGTGTAGATTTTTTATCAATTCAAACATTAGCCACGATTGCAATGGCATTTGATAATTTTTCTTCAGGAAAGGCAAAGCTCCGAATGGTGACAGGTCATAGATTTAAGATCTTGGACCTTAATATTTTGACTAAACTTTTTTCTGAAAAATATACCAAAAGATTTGATGGAAAGCTAATTCGAGACACTAAAATTCAAAAACTACAAGATATTGTAAATAATGGTCAAATTGAGATTAAAGTTGCCATTCCCAATTCAGAGCAAATTACAAATTCATTTTCTGAGAGAATTGGGTTATTTTTAGACGACAACGATCAAATGGTTGCCTTTACTGGTACATCAAAAGAGTCCTTCTCTACACAAACTCGTGATTTTGAATCAGTAGATGTTTTTACTTCTTGGAATGACAAATCAAGAGTGGATAGGAAACGAAAAGATTTTGAAGAACTTTGGGAAAACAAAACCAAGTACGTTGAGGTTTACGATTTTCTATACGCTGAAGAAAATAGCTTGTTAAAATTTTCATCAGAATGGGCTTTCAATGTCTAGATCTTAAAAGATTCTTCTATTCGGGATTTGTTTTCATAAAAATTCATTCGGTTGATCTTGTAATAGATTACCTCTCCTCTTCTCTCAATTACAGCAATAATCGGTTCCTTTCCCATTTGAGTAATCTGCTCAATTTTTTTCTGAAGAGATCCCATCTTTTCTTGTTGACCCTCATTAAGGCCAAAGATTAAGAATTTGGCACCTTTTTCGCCAAAGTTACCTCTTTCATAAACTCGAAAGTCAGAACCAAACCCAAATCCATCTTTTACCACATATCCTCTATTCCTCAAATCTCTATAAATCAAGAATTTTGTAAGAGATTCTGAATCTTGTTTCTGATTAATAGACAGCAAATCATCAAATCCAATTTGCGTCTTTCCTTTTTTTAGAATTAACCTATCTGAATAAAGTAAATACAAAGATTCAAAAAATTTTAACAATAATTTGTCATTCTCAATTTCCCCATATCCCTTGATTTGAAGTTCATGAATCATTTCTTTATTAGAAATTTGAGTATGATTAGAAATTAATTTACCTTCAACTAGAGGAGGGTCATCCATGAAGATAAAATGATGTGGTTTCCATATTTATGTTGACAAGGGATTGTGGTTTTCTAAATTTATCAATGGAACAGAGCCTAGTTTATATCAAATTTGGTAAAATCATGCGATAATAATCTCTGGTTTGTAAGCTTCGGGTGATGAAATCCCCCCGTTTCCTGGATCTATCTTTTGTTTTGGATTTAGAGTTGTATCATGGTGACAAACTTTGTTACATATGGGGCAAAATTTTCTATCCAAAACTATGCATTGACAAATATGGTTTTTCATATAAGCCTGAGCAGCTGAGTTCCATTCACCTGTTCCATTACAATAAACACAAACATAAGATGGAGATTTTCCATCTCCTTTACAAAAATCACAAACATCATCTTTCATATTGACTCATCGCCCAGTCTAAAAAGGACCATAAAGTCAATATATTTGAAGATGTAAAAATAGTCATAATTCTGCCAGATCTTTGCGATTTTGGTGGTCTAACCGTTAAAATATGGGCCTTTTTGTTTTAGGATATCATGCATGGTGCAAACTATCGAGATGGAGCAGGGCAACCATTTACAAGAAAAAAGTACATCAAAGGTAAACCACAAATTAAAATTGCAAAATTCCAAGGTGGGAAAAAGGGCACTTACGAATTTTGTGTTCAATTACTCTTAAATGAAAAAATTCAGATTAGACATATGGCTATTGAAGCGTGTAGATTAGCAGCAAATAAAACATTAGAAAAAACTACTGGAGAGTCAGGATATTATTCAAGGCTAAGGATTTATCCACATAATCTTCTTAGAGAAAATAAAATGATTGCAGCAGCAGGTGCAGATAGACTTCAAGAGGGAATGAGAAGAGCATGGGGTAAGGCCGTCAGTTTAGGAGCTAGAGTCAAAGCAGGACAACCCATTATGGAACTATATGTTAATTCTCAACACGTTGATGCTGCAAAAAAAGCACTGAAAGGATCATGTGTAAAATTACCAGGTACACCCAAGGTAATAGTACTCAAACACGGAAAGTCATCACCATAGATTTTCCAACCTAGATTTTTTGCTTTTTATAAATTCTACAAATTCCTGAAATTCCTCCTCAGTAGGTTCACGATTTAGAAACCTTTTTGATTGGTAGTAAAATGAATTATAAATTCTCCCCACGATAATCCCTAGAATAAATGATTTTGAATCATCAATATTTGAAAGTGAAAGAATTATTTGTTTAATCTCTTTTTTGTTTGAGATGGTTTCTTGGATTTTTTCTTCGATTTTATTTTTTATTTTTTCATCCATGTCTTTAATTGAATGAAATAGTTAAAAACAGTTTAATAGTCAAATCCGTTTCTCATGATTGTTGCAGTTATAGTACAGTCTGGTTAGTACTCGTGCTTGCCAAGTACGTGACCCGGGTTCAAATCCCGGTAACTGCACCACTTATCTATCACTAGTTTGTTTTAATCCATTTTGGATGATTTCAAGTGCATCCGCAGCCTTTTCAGGTTTTGGTAATTGAATCATAAACACGTTGTCTTTTCCATATGAGGATTTTGGGGAAGATATGGCAATCATGGATGTTTTTGCAAGTGATTCAAAAAATAAAATATCCTTATTTGCATATACTAGAATTTTTTCAACCAGTCCCCCTTGAGAAAAAGCAAGCATAACCTCTACAAAAACATGACCCAGCCCATCTTGCAATATATTCAAATCAGTGTTTACCGAAAGGGATTTTCCAGAAATTTTTGAAAGTAATTCATCATATTTTTTTTCTTCAAAAATAATACACGGTACAGGTTTACCATCAAAATCGAAAATAGTAATTCCTTGATGAACCTGATCTAGTAATTTTTGGAGTTCTTCAGACATCTTTTTCTTCTATTATTGGAACAATTTTGTCACTTACTTTAACCAAAAATGGCGAGAGAAAAGCTGTTACTATTGAAATAACACCGATTAATGGAAACAAAAAGGCACTTACAGCTCCAATATCTACTCCAGTTTTAATTATTACAATTGAGAATTCTCCTCTAGGGGCTGCCAAAGCAAAGGCAGAATGAAGTGATTTTCCTCGTTTTTGCTGAAACAGGAAATTTCCAATCATGTTTCCACCAAATTTCATTCCAGTTGCAACTATAATTAATGCTATAGCAATATAGATATAATTTCCGATTTGTGAAACATCCATTAACGCACCCACAGAAATAAAGAAGATTGCAACAAACATATCTTTAATTGGACTAGACAGAATTTTTGCCACCTCGGCTGATTTTGATTCTGCAACAAGGACCCCTGCAAGGAATGCTCCAATTGCCACTGACAAACCTACTACATTAGCTAAAAGTGCATAGCCAAAGCAAACACCTAGAACACTTAGTAGAAGAATTTCACGATGTTCTGACGCAGCTACTCTATCAATTAATGGGGGAATAATTCTAGTTCCAATAGTAAAGGTTCCTATAATCAATCCAGCGGCTACTAAAACTACAACTAAAACAGACTCTATTGAAACAGATCCTACTAAAGCTATAGATTGTAATGATGAAATTAAAATTACAGCAATGACATCCTCTACAATTAAAATTCCTAAAACAAGAATAGAGGATTCTTTTTTGATTATTCCCATCTCCTCAAATATTTTAACAATTATTGCAGTACTAGAAATTGAAAGTGCAGCAGATATGAATAATGCATCCATAAAGTTCAATCCAAGAGCAGTAGATGTATAGAACACTACTCCCAGTGTAGATATCAATCCAATGGTACCAACTCCGATTGCGACTCTGCCAATGCTTTTGATTTTGGCATATGGAAACTCTATTCCAATTACAAAAAGTAATAAAATTACACCAATTTCTGCAAACAGATTTAGACTAGAAATGTCAGATAAAATTCCAACAACTCCTCCGCTATCAGCACCTGGACCACCCTGTGGTAATATCCATGCCCAAAGTGGAGATAATGGACCTATCAACATCCCTGCAAAAAGATAACCAATTATCAATGGTTGTTTAATTTTAAAGAACGCAAGTGTTACTATAGCTCCTATTATCATTATAAAAGCCAAATCAGTTACAAATGTAGTATGAGGAAGTTCAGGAGTAATTTGCTCAATTAGACTAGACACTGTTTGACTCAAGGTTTGAGTATCATTAGAGACAATTTGTAAAGCAAAATTTTGCATGATATGATTGAACAAATTTGTTTAAAAACAGTTGTGCTTCTAAAATGATTATTTAGTTTTGGCAAGAATCATTTTCACAAATTAAAAACTAGATAAAAAAGAAAGTGTGATTTTTTAAATTCTGCCAAAAATTTGAAGGTCTTTATTCCCAACCATTATTGTTTAAGCGTAGAATGATGAGTAGGTCAGCTGAAAAGTATGTGGAAAAATGACCTGGGGTATCTGACTGCAAATATGGTAATTATCAGATTACCTAAGTATTAATAGTACGGTACCATACGGTACTATATGATTCAATGCGAATATTGTCCCAAGGGATTTATTGAAACGGCAAACGGTCTTGCCGAAAAGACCTTCCACGAGTTACTACATGCTCCAAATGTTGTCAATAAGTAACTCTTTACATTTTTTATTTTAGACCTAACTTTTTTATCATAATATTTTCATTTCAAAAGATATGGTAAAAAAACCATCAACTAAGATTAAAAAATTACCTAGTCAAACAGTTAAAACATCTAGTAAGTCAAAAACAGTGAAAAGGGAACCTACTCCGGCCGCTGTCCTAAAAAAAGTAGCTGGAATTTCAGACTCCACTAAAGCCTTACAAAAAGAGATTAAAGCAATGTCCAAGATTTTTGGAGATAATCAAAAAGTTTTGGTCTCCATGAAAGGTATGATTGATGTTCTTACCTCCACACTAGAAAACATCCAAAAACAATCAAGTAGACTAAACATAATTGAAGATGATACTCAAAAACTATACGCAGGATTGAATCAGGTGAGAAATCAATCAAATTTAATTACAAAAATAAATGATCAAACATCCAAACTCCAAGAAGAAGTAAATAAAATAAATCAAATACAAAAATCAGGTCCTAAACCAGAAGAATTATCGCAGCAAGTAGAAGAAAGTATGAGTTCAATTCGAAATAACTCACAGATGATCATCAAGATTGCCCAACGGATCGATGAGGTAAGAGATGATCTTCGAAATATTTCAGGTAAAACAGATTCGGTATTAGATATTAGCAAAGAGGTTGATGGTTTAAAGAATGCCATTCAATCTATTTCTGGAAAAACTGACAAGATTGAATCATCATCAATCGCCATTTCTAATCTAAGAAAGGAGTTTGATAGGATTGTTGGAAGGACTGAATCCTTTTCTAATTTGAATACAGATCTTGAGGCAATAAAAACTACCATCGATGGAATTTCAGGAAAAGCCGAAAGAATTGATTCGTTAGGAGGTGTTATTGACGGATTAAAATTACAGTTTGACACAGTGTCGGCAAAAACAAATTCAATAGTTAGTTTGAGTTCAGAACTAGAATCGATTAAGAATGAAATAAATGCACTTTCAGGAAAAACTCAAGGGATTTCCGATTTTGGTGGAAAAATTGACAAAATTCAAGCCGAATTAGGCACCCTTTCTCATAGAGCAGATGCGACTGCATTTGTAGGAGAAGGATTAAAATCAGTTCAAGAAGATTTTGTAGATTTTAAGAACAACGTTTTTGATAAAACAAACACGATTGAACAAAAGGTATCATCAATTAATGAAATGTTAAAAACGCAAGATGCATTATCGTCAGAGTTTCATAAAAAAACAGACAAAGTTTTTCAAGAGTTACAATCAGTCAAAAATGTTACAAATAAGGTATCTTCTGACACCTCAAAAGAAATGATGGCCTTGTTAAAACTCTCAGAATATCAATCCAACATTAGAATGCAAGCAGAATCAAAGTACGGAGAAGAAAAAGATCTTGAAAGTATGGCAACTCAGACAGCCAATATCATTAACCTCTTTGATAGATTATCTATAGAAGCAGGTGACAAAATTCCACTACCTCATGAAGTGAGAAAGTGGGCAGTAGGTAAGATTCTTGATTGTGCAGATAAATGGGAAATACGATTTAGTGATGTTTTTTCAATTTTGAATGATTCAATCGGAAGGGATCTTCTAAAAGAATCAATCAGAATCCAACAAATAAGAGACATTTATGGAATTAGGGCAGTAGATGAAATCAGAAAAGAATTGAATATTTCTTAAACACCAGATGTCTCATCGACGATAGTTAGTTGATCTTTCTTTCGTTTAAGAATCGCAAAAATGCCTATTATCACTGCAATCCACATCGTACTAAAAACAATATTGGAAACACTTACGTACATGTAAGGTGTTGCATCCATAATGTTTTCCTTGAGGATCTTTGCTTGTGCATTGATATCTAAAATTCCAGTATGAAAAGCAGAACTGTCTTTGGGAACAACAGAAATCTTTTCATTAGTTACAATCATAGAATCTACAGCTTTTTCTATTCTAAGAAAATTAGTTGATTCTGTTGGAAATATCCAAACAGGATTTTTCTCTACAACCCCATCATTATTCAAATCCGTAGTCTCCAAGTTTTCCATCACTATTGCCAAATCTTTTTTTATCTCATTTAGGTGGGATTGAATTGCCACTGTATCTGAAGAACCCACTATTGAATCCATATGACCTCGTATTCTATCAAGAGGGTAAATATCTACACTGTAACCATAAATTGCCATAAAACCTCCAAATAAAATAATTGCAAAAATACCAACCATTGAAAGAGTATAAATTTTATTTGCCATTTTTTCTTCCTTGGTAAGGGATCGTGGATGGGTTGATTTATTTCTTTTAAATCTAGTATGAGAAAAACTCATGAATGCAATAAAGAAAAACCCTATTGTTTGTAATCCTATAATTGGCACAAAGATAGGATTATTGGAAAAAATAGCAATCAAAATTCCCATCATCCCATAAACTCCAAAAAAAATCTCTAATAGAGTAGTTTTGGTAAATGGTAAATTATATGCTTTATCTCTCCAGTTATCTTGTTTGTTTATTATTCCATATTTTGGAGTCCGTAAAAATTCATTCTTTTTTCCCAATACGGCATCAAAGACTGCCACAGTATTATTCACTGACATTCCAGCATTGTAGATAAGTAATGATGGTAAGATTTTAGCTTTTGATTTCCAAGATTTGTGATACATTTTTTGCATTATCAGAAGATATGCACCAGGACCCATGGCAAGATATGTTGCGATAGTTAAAGCAGGGATAAAACTAACCACATAGAGATTCATATCACCAGCTAAAAGAATAGGTAAAGCCAAAAATTGAATTAGCATTAATGGATAAACCACATGTCGTGTTAATTGAATAAAGGCTTGGATTTTTGCTTCGACTGCAACTTTTCTTTTGATAGCAATTCCTCCAAGTAGTTTGATTGCACATTGTATTGATCCTTTAGCCCATCGAAATTGTTGTCGTTTTGCGCCATTCATTTGAACTGGTAATTCTGCGTCAACTACAATATCTGGTATGAAAACACATTTCCATCCTTTCATTTGTGCTCTATAACTCAAATCCAAATCTTCTACAAGCGTGGCAGTATGCCACCCACCGGAATCATCAATGCAATCACGCCTCCAAATTCCCGCTGTTCCATTAAAATTCATGAACAAATGAGAATTACTTTTTGCTGTTTGTTCGATTAAAAAATGAAAGTCAAGACTTAGGGCCTGAGCTTTGGTAATTGCTGAATAGTTTTCATTGACATGCCCCCACCTACATTGAACTAGTCCGATGTTTGGTCTGGAAAAATGTGGAATGGCACGTTTAAGAAACCACTCAGGTGGGATAAAGTCTGCATCAAAGATTGCAACATATTCGGTATCCGTAATTTGCATTGCATATTTGAGGGCTCCGGCCTTGTAGCCTTTTCTAGTTCCTCGTCTTATGTGTTCGATTTGAAATCCTTTTTTTTTGTAATCCTTTACTATATCAGCTAAAAGATCAACTGTATCATCATCAGAATCATCTAAGACCATAATTTTCATTTTTTCTTGAGGATAATCTAGCCCACATACCGAATCAACCAAGCGTTTGGCAACATATTTTTCATTATAAATTGGAAGCTGAACTGTAACAGACGGAGTTCCTAAATCAGTTATGGGAAACACTTCTTTTCTTCTGACTGAGAGAAAAGTCAGATAGTAAAAGTTGACAGTATATGCTGTGATAATTATGGCAGAGATAATGAATAAATCAAACACAAATGCCGTAAAAGGATTAACTGCCATACTCTAGGTTTTCAAGTTGTTTGTTGGCTATTTATACTTGCAAACTTTGTAATCTATTTTTGCTCAAAGATCTTGATAGCTGATGGTGGACACACACCTTCACAAGCAAGGCAAAAAATACAATCAGGTTCTTTTGACATTAATGGTTTTTTATCAGATGCAACATTTCCTGGTGTATCAAACCACTCATAAACTCCAACAGGACATGCTTCGATGCACCCACCATCTGCAATACAAATATCATAATCTACTGATACAAACTCTCCCCAAATTCCCATTTGCTTATTGTCGCCACCACGTCGTCCCCATGTTTTGATGGGATATCCAGAAGCATTGTATGGAGATGTTGCTTTCATTTTTGATTTAAACTCAACATCAATTGGGCCAGATTTTGGACCATCAAGGACAGGGATTTCTGGACCACCATCATCGCTTGCTATTTCTTCTACTGGTTTTGGTTTTGGTTTGGCATCAAGAACTATTTTTGCTAGGGGAGTCATTTCTTCTAATTTTTGAATGGCATTAAGTTCAGTTATTTTTTCATCTTTAATTAAAAAGTCAATCATCTTGTCTGCCAAAATAGTATTTCGTAAAATAGTATCAATAATCATCTTTGCAAAATAATCTGCTTTTTTTCTATAATCTTTTACCCATTGAGGATCTCCAAATTTTTCAATTGGAAATATTTGATAAATAATATCAACAACTTCTCCTGTAACGATTTCAACTGTTATAGATAATTCAACTTCTTCGTATCCTTTAGCGTCAGGATCATCCATATTTTGTTCCTTCCAACGATAGGTAGCAAAGAGTCTATCAGCATATGCATCCATTTCAAATACCTTTTTCATACCATCGTGTACAGATTTTATTTCGTCTGGATCTTCGAGATTGATTGGTAATCTATAAAGTCCCAATTTGAAACCATGTAGAGGATAGACTCCACGCTTTGCAGTGGGTGCCTCCATTGACCAAACACGATCTTTTAGGAGTAAGGACATTTGATTTCATTACATTAGTTTTCTTTAAAAAGGTTATCTAGTCGTCGTCAGGACAAGTAAGTTCCCTAAGTTCCGTGTATTTTTTTTCCATGGCCTCAGCGTATTCTGAGACTTGGTTTAAATTAAATTGGTTTTTCGAAAAGTACCAACGAATTGGAACCCAATGACCAATACCTTCCATATCATGAATCATGCCCTTATCAGCCTTGACTTTTAATTTTTCATCTACGGATGTTTCCTTTACGGTGAGACCTCTTTTGGTTTTATCCTCCAAAATTATTTCAGAAGATCCGTCTTTGATAAAGTAAAACGAACCTCTCTTTAAAATAGGAAGGTCTAAAAGCAATTTATTTTTCCACAGGATTTCCTATCATGTTACCCCATTCAGTCCATGAACCATCATAGTTTCTAACTTGGGGGTAACCAAGCAAATACTTTAGGACAAACCAACTATGAGAAGACCTTTCTCCAATTCTGCAATAGCATATTACATCTTTATCTGGAGTTACTCCTTTTGGCTCATAATTTTGTTTTAGCTCCTCTACAGATTTGAAAGTGCCATCTGCATCATTTACTGCAGTTGCCCATGGAATATTATTTGCTCCAGGGATATGTCCACCTCGTTGAGCATGCTCCATGGGATATTCTGGGGGCGCCGTTATTGCTCCTGTGAATTCTGAAGGAGATCTTACATCAACCATAACAGTATCTTCTTTATCCAGTGCTCTGCTAACATCAAACAAGTAAGCTCTGAGTCCCTCATCAGGTGGTTGTGAAATATATTTGGTAGATTCGAATCTAGGTTCTTCTATAGTATATTCTCTGTTTTCTAATTCCCATTTTTTTCTTCCCCCATCCATAATTTTGAGATCTTTATGTCCGTAAATTTTGAAAACCCAAAAGACAAATGCTGCAAACCAGTTGTTAAAATCACCATAAAGAATTACTTCAGTATCAGCAGTAATTCCATTTTTTGCCATCAATTCCTCAAATTGTCTTTTACTAATGATATCTCTGGTTATAGGATCATTGATATCTCGCTTCCACCAGATTAAACTGGCGCCTTTGATGTGTCCCTTCTGATATCCGTTTACTGGATCATAATCGACTTCAACTAATTTTCTATTTCCATTTGGTGGGTTTTTAGACATCCAATCAGTATCCACTAGCACTTCAGGGTGTGCGTAACTCATGATATTTCATCAATTTCGTTTCATACTTAATTGTTTTTCTAAGATATCCTAAAAATATCATTTTTAAGTAAATAAAAACCAGAAAAAGTGGTTGAAATTAAACAAAGTTGCAATCGTAAGCAAGGTAGGATCAAAGGAATCTGAAGATGCAGCAAAAAATGTTGCAAAAAAATTTCTTGCTAAAAAATCTAAAGTTTATACTATTGCGCCAATTGAAGTTGAAGGCGCACAAAAGATCGAATCACTTGAAGAACTAAAAAAAGAAAATTTAGATCTAGTAGTAACTCTTGGAGGAGATGGAACAACTCTTAGAGTATTTCGAAACTTGGAAAATGAAACACCGATTCTTACAATTAACGTAGGAGGAAATAGAGGAATACTTGCAGAGATCACTATAGAAGAGTTAGATTATGCAATAAACCAAATTTTAAAAGGTAAATTCTTTTTAGATAAAAGGATTAGAGTAGTAGCATCTTGTGGAGGTAAGGAATTTCCTCCAGCTTTAAATGAAATTTACATCAATAGAACTAATCTTACTAAAACAGCCGAAATCGAAATTAAATTCCAAAACGACACAGTCATGCAAAAAATGGATGGTGTAATTATTGCAACTCCTAGTGGTTCTACAGGTCATTCATTTTCATTAGGTGGACCAATACTTCATGAAAGCCTAGATGTGTTGATTATTACTCCTGTAGCCCCAGTATACAGATTAGAATCAATTGTGGTTCCTGATGAAAAAATAGAAATAATATCTTCCCATGATTGCCATATAGTTATGGATGCACAGGTTGTAAAATCGGCTGGCTATGGAGAGCCCATCACAATAAAAAAATACAAAAAACCTGCAGTCTTTATTAGATTAAAGAAAAAAGGACTGAGACAGATGAGTAAACTTGGATTTTAGAATTCTTGATGCAAGTGCATTTTATGCTGGAATTCCGTTTGGGAGTTCCAATGATTGCTATACTACCTCTATGGTGTATGATGAAATAAAACACATTAAAAAAAATCAGGAAGTTTTAGAAACATTATTGGCAACCAATCGACTAAAAATCAGAGAACCAAATCCAGAGACCGTAAATTTAGCTATCAAGGCTTCTAAAAATACCGGGGATTTTCAACAGCTTTCAAAACAGGATTTATCAATTATTGCACTGTGTATAGATCTTGAAGGTCAAATAATTACGGATGATTTTTCAATTTCTAATGTGGCTAAAAATTTAGGCCTTAAGATTTCCCCCATAATGACTTCAGGTATCAAAGACGTTGGAAGATGGGTACATTATTGTCCAGGTTGTCGCTCAAATCATAAAAATGGCAAAGAGTGTCCAATGTGTGGTACACCTCTTAAAAAAAAATTACTCAAGAGGCAAACCTCTACCATGCCACTCCACAAATGAGCCATCATAGAGTTTTACCTTTTCATAGCCTGCAATGAAAAGTTGCACTAAAAGACTTGATGCTCTATGTCCGTGCATACAGTAGCACACAATTTCCGATTCTTTAGAAACATTATTTTTTGAAAAAATATTTTCCAGAAAATCTTTTTCTTGAAATAAATTTCCAGTAAAGCTAATACCCTCAGTAAATGGAATTAAAATTGAGTTAGGCAAATGACCCATCATGAATTCTTGGGGAGTACGAGCATCCAGTATGACAAAGTTGTTTAAATTTTCATTAAGATGTTTTGATTCTATTCGAATTTTTAAGTTGATATTTGGAGAAAAAGACAAAGGTTTTGGAGAGAATGTTTTTTTTGTAAATTCGAAACCTTTTCCTTGCAATCCAGAAATGTTTGAGTCAAGGATAAGAGTATTTTTGTGACCCAAATAAAGAAGAGTCCACGTAATTCTAGCAACAGAAGGATCCATAGAATCCCCGATGACAATTACAGTTTTTGTGTCATCGATTCCTAGTGAACCAAAAAGTGAAGACAACTTGTCTTCATCATCCACTAAATTGGAGCCGTATTGATCAAATTTGATTACTTGTTCTATGGTTAATGATTGTGAATTTGGTAAGTGTCCATTAAGAAACATTGTCTTTGGCCGTGTATCTAAAATTATAAGATCTGGATTACTTTGATTTTTTTTTAACCATTCAATTGAAACTAGCACATAGACTAGAATTTTTTAATTTATTTAATGGTATCAAGAGTCTAATGTTTTTTGATTTGATTTTTTTAGGAATTTACTTTGAGATTCAAGAATTTTCTTAATTTTTTTTGAGCGAGCTTCGCCAAGACCCTCAACTTTGGCAAGTTCAGAGGTCGTAGCATTAAGTGCCTTTATTGGAGATCCGAACTTTTCTAACATTCGGGTGGCAAATTTTTCCCCTATTCCAGGAAGACTACAAAGAGACGACAACTGTTGTTTCTCTAAATCATTGGATTTCCTAATTTTTTTCAAGAAGGGACCTTTTGGCGATTCTTTTCTTGAACACATCGATAAAAGTAATTTTGCAGTATGTGCAGCACTCGGAGTAGGAATTATAGGAATTTTAAAATCAATAACTACAGTCGATAAAGCGCCATAGAATACCAATGGATTTTCAGCTATCTCTTCGATTTCATCTACATTTCCCTCCATCAGAACTACAGGAAATTCAAAATTTTCCTTTAGTCTGGTGCATTGGTCAAATAATCTCCCATCAAAGATAGATGATAATAGGTCAGGAATACTTTTTCTTTCAACTATGGTTTCAGGAGCTACGATATAATCCCCAATTGGAAGAGTCTTCATTTCTACATTCAATCCGATTGATTTGAGGAGATCAGGTATTCCACTTTTCCTTTCTCTTTCATCAACAACTATTCGCAAATTTTCTAATTTCACCAAATCTATTTCCAGGAATTTATTAATATCTTATTTGAAATTTTGATTCCTCTATTTTCTTGGGTTATCAGAAGTACTTACCTCAGTATTTGGAGGTGAACCTGGAGTTCCACTTTTCATCATTTCTGTTATTTTAGTTTCTTGTTCTTTTAGAGTCTCCTTTAGTCTATTTTCTTGCTTTTCAAGAACTGTTGAACGAGTTTTAGTAAGCTCTCCTCTCTCTTCAAGTTCTTCAATGAGTTCTTTTTTAGTAGATTTTAGCAAAATAGAACCTGCATGTTTATACACGATATCTTCATCTAGTGCCTTTTTTAGTTCTTCAAGGGATTTTTCAATTTCAATTTTCTCCATTTCGATTTGTTGTTTTTGTTGCATTATTGCTTGTAGATTTTGTTGAGATTGTTGCATTTTCATTAATTGCTCTTGAAGCCATGGTGGCATTTGTCCAGATGACATGTTATTTGAGAGAGTTTAATTTCATTATATCTTTACCGGATTTTATATCGAATATTGCGAATAAAATTGATCTATTCGTTGCTCAAGTAAATCATGGTATTCATCAGGGTTTTTGATGAATTCAACTCGAGTATTTTTTTCGCTTGAAATGAGAATTACAATTTGCTCTACTTTAATTCCTGTAAGTTCCCTAAACATTTCCCCATATGATGTGGCCTGGATAAAATGATCTATAAGCCATTCTTCTCGCTGATTGCTTCGTTTAGTCTTGTAATCAATTATGGATAATTTTCCGTCATATTGTGCAATACAGTCCGAAGTTCCCGCTAGTTTCATTTTGTCGCTGTATAATCTTAGTTCAATACCATGAATATCATTAATTTTATCTACTAGTGGAAGAAGATTATAAAAATGGGCCTCAGATAAAAGATGGAATTTCTCAGAAATTTCGATTCCGTTTAAATAATTTTCAATTAATTTGTGAGTTTCAGAACCAATAATTGCAGCTTGTTGAGTTATATAGTCTGAAGCAATTTCCTGGTCTCTCCAGTTTTGTAAGCTTTGTTGTTTTTCTATAGTCTGAGTTTTTTGTAGCATTGTCGTAATTGACGGATATATTATTCCACTTGGGGTCTGATAATAATGTCCGTCATCCTTTTCGATAAGTTCGGATTGTGTGAAATTGACGGGAATATGATTAAAGTTTGCCATTATTTTTACTCGATTATTTTTAGATAATAGTTTTATTAAATTTTAAAAATCACTTTTCAAAAATTATTTTTCGACTGACTCAATTGCATCATAACTTGCTTGAATTAATCGTAGGCTTGAATTTAGATTAGCTCGAAGATGAGGAATATGATCTGATTCAATGGATATAATTATTTTATCTGTAAATTTCATGTTTGTGTTTGTTGGATTTTCAGGATAAAACTTGTTATCCGTGTTTATTGAATCAAATATTGCTTTGGTTTTATCTTTGGCATTAACAATAATTTTTGCACTAAAGTTTGACATCATATGCTAATCCGGCAATCTTGAAATTACATTTTTTGCACGACCAAATTCCTACGGCATCTCTACCAAATTGTTTAGAGCCGCAATCAGGACAGGTTCTCTTTTCTTTTAATTGGAGATGAATTTTTGTATATTGCTTTCTGGGTTTAATTCCATATCTAGCTCCAAGTCCTTTTAGAGATTTTTTCTTTGCCATTTTATTAACCGGCTTTTACAGCATTTTTTAAAGTTTCTCTAATTTGAGTCCCAGCTTTAATTGAAAGATCACCACATTTGATAATTTCATCCAGAGTAAATCCATCCTCACCACCTTTTTGCATTGCAACTATATTTCCATCAGAATCAGTGGTGATTGTTACTCTACAATCCATGCTGGCCCATTCATCTCCATTAGGATCAACGACAATATGATTACCAATCTTTGCCATAGTGATAGATACAGGAATTGTAGTTGTTGGCAAATCTGATTCTGCTCCTTCTACAAGTGTTGGACCATCATCCGTCATTTCCCATTTGGGCATTTTTGTGTTTAAAAGAGCCGCTGTTGCAGCATAAGAGCAGGCATCAAAAAGATTCCCATCGTAATCAACAACTACTATATCAGCAAAAACTCCCACAACTGATTTATTTTTTTCAATTACTAACTCAGATACATCTACCATATGGCTTTCTCTAACACCTCTATCAACCACCCGAGCTAATTCAATAACATCTGGGTTTGGTGGTCCAGTTTCAACGCTTGGATGAGACAAAGGTAAAAGTTCCGCAGTGCAAATAAAAATTCCTTTATCTCCCATATCAGGAAAAGGTCTATCAGGTTGTATTTTTACTCCACATATTGTTTCAGTGTCTCCAAGTTTTACTCTTGCTGAGCCATTGGCTTTGGGAATTGCATTTACCTCTACGGTTACTTTTCTTGGTTCGTCTAACCCTCTACCATCCATTCTTTTCCCTTGGTCTAGTAATTCTAAAATTTTTGATTTTTTGAGATCGTCTATAACGCTATGTTGTGCCAATTATTGGTCTCCCCCATTTTGAAAATATTTTTCGTGTAGCGCCTTCTTTTGAAGTTCATAAACTAACTTGCATCCATCTACTCCGACTTTGACACATTTCTTAAATTCCTCAGGGCTGAGAACACCATCTAATTGTAACAGAGTTATTTTGTCAAGATTTGGCATATATCCGACTGGCATATCTGCTTGGCCTGCTTGGTCCTCTTCATTATTTACATCAAGAATAATGGTATCAGCAGCTTTTCCAGCAGCGCAAGCTGCTACCATATCCCTCATGGGAATACCTGCATCAGCTAATGCAACAGATGCTGCAGCTAATGCAGCACATCGAGTTCCCCCATCGGCCTGCAAAACTTCAATGAAAACATCTACTGCAGTTCTTGGGAATTTATCTAGTATGACCGCAGGCAATAATGCTTCTTTGATTACTTTAGAAATTTCAATTTCCCTTCTAGAAGGAGCTGGGTTTTTTCTTTCACCTACAGAGAATGGCTCCATATGATATCGTACTCGTAAAATTCCCGTATCTGTATTAGACATGTGTTTGGGATGAACGTCTCTTGGACCAAAAACTCCTACTAGAATTTTGTTATCTCCAAATTCGATATATGCTGATCCATCAGCATTTTTCAGCCCCCCGGCTTTAATCATTATTCGTCTAGGTTCATCCACTTTTCTTCCATCACAACGAATTCCATTTTCATCTAACAATACTAGAGTACTTTCTCTTCCACCCATTATGATTCACCTTTTGATTCTAACATATCTTTCACTTGATCAGTCAAATTTGCAACATGTGCCTGTTCATTGACCATTTGTATTGCTTTTTTAGCCTTTAATAATCCCTCTGGGTTATCACATGAGACTACTACCCACCCATTTTGTCCAATTGTTATTATAGCATCAGTTGCATTCTCTATAGTCTGAATCATTGTCCCTTTTTTCCCTATTAATCTTGGAACTTTACTTGGTGAGATTTCAACCAAGTCTCCAGAATCTATTTTTCCTAGATCCCTATCAGCGATGGTAATTAATGGATCACGAGTTCTATCAGAATTTGCAATTCGAGCTGCTACTAAATCGCCTGATTTTAATCGTGAAGTTAACTCATCAGCATGGGCTGAAAAATCACGACCAAAAACATCCTGAGCTGGTAAAAATCCAACATAGCAAGAGTTGATATCAAGTTCCCATGATAAAGAAGAATGAGAAATTACTTTTCCTATTACTAAATCATTTATTTTTGGAAGATATTTTCCAGTTAAAGAAATTACTTTTGCAGAGTCATCATATATTTCAGAAATGCCAATGGTAGTTGAAATAATCTTATTCCCTTCAAGAATTACGTTTTGCTCCGGTCTGTATGGACCTGTGGTAATTACATCACCTGGAATAACATATTTTCTTTTATTATCCATCACTTCATTACCTCAACTGAAGCAGAACCCTTGGTTATAGAACCTAGTCTATCAATCACGTTTGGCCTTGCTGCAGCGGGTATTTCAAGTATTGCTTTTAATGAACCATTATTTTGCCATTCTTCATTTTTCAAAGAACCTACCGATTTTAAAACTGCATAAGATTGTGATGCAAATTGAGCAGGAATTGTAATTTCAAGAGATACGCTTTCGGACTTTAACGGAATTATAGAACGCAACTTTTCTACAATATCCTTTACTTGTTCATCGATATTTTTTTGTGGTTCGACTGAAATTCTTGCATCTTTCATTGCCTGCTCTATTCTTAATGGAGGATGGGGCAAATGAGTTCTAGGATCAACGTAAGTTTTTGAAATAAATTCTACAAGTTGCCTCCTTTTTTCTTCTATCATTTTTCGCCTTTGTTCAGTTGTAAGATTAAGATCCCCTTTTTGAAGGATAATCTGAGCAATCTCAGTCGTATCCTCTGTTTTGAAGGCTTTTAGTAATTTTTCAGAGGATGGCTTTGTCCCTTTACTTGAATCAGTATAGATATCATCAGAGACTAACACCGATGATAAGTCTTTTTTCTTCCCCAGTTTGTAATCTAGTGCAGGGTCAGGTTTTACCAATAACTCAAATTTTTCGCCCTCATAGGAATACTTTACCACCGTAACATCGGCCATTTATGAAATAAAGTAAGTAGTGTAGGTATTTATCTATGCGTGAAACCAGCTAGATTTTTATTTGGATCTCAAAAATTTTATATTAAGATTTGTCTTCTTTAGAGGTTATTTCAAAAGATGAGAGTAAAATGTCAGTCAAGCTAACAGATGTTCCTTTACAATACGCAAACGCTCTAAGAAGACTGTGTCTAAATGGAGTTCCTGTTTTCGCAATCGACACAGTTGATATTATAGAAAATTCATCAGTTCTTCCTGATGAAGGCTTAGCTCATAGATTAGGTTTGGTGCCGCTAAAAACAGATTTGGCCCGATTTAATGAGCCCGCAAAATGTGACTGTCAAAGTGAAACTGGTTGTACAAATTGTAAAGTAATGCTAGTTTTAGATTCAGGAGACACAGATGTTACCAAAACTATCGTAACTGAGGAATTAACATCAGAGGATGATTCTATTAAACCAGTTTCTGATAAAATTCCTATCGTTCAACTAGCACCTGGTCAAAGAGTAAAAGTTGAATGTTATGCTAGACTTGGACGTGGACGTGAACATGCAAAATGGAATGCTGCTAATATTTCAACTCTTGTTGAAACTGACAAAGAAAACGAACGAATTCTCACAGTAGAATCAACTGGTGCTTTAAACCCTGAAGATATTATTCTTAGAGGAGTAGAAGAACTTCGAAATGGGGTTGTGGAATTCAAAGATATGATTGAGCAATTAAAAGTAGGATAAATCAAGCATACACATTATATTTGGGTCTAAAAACGAATTATTCACATGACTAGTCAAGTAGTAATACAAATGGCAAAAGATCTAAAGAAGGCCTCTTTGAAAAATAATGCTCCAATATGGGCAAAATTGGCCCAATATGCGCTTAAGCCTTCAGTTGCCAGAAGAAAAATTAATCTCTACAAGATTGGTCAGTTAACTAAAGATAATGATACCATAGTTTTTCCTGGAAAAATTCTCGGAACTGGTAGCTTACCACATAAAATTACAATATCCTCATTTTCCATTTCAGAATCAGCTGCAGATAAAATTACAAAAAGTGGTGGAAAGTTAATCTCATTTTCGGATTTAATTGCAAAAAACCCCACAGGAAAAGGAGTTGTTTTCCTTGGCTAGTCAAGAAAACGTCGTTTCAATTGACAGGCCAATTGTAGTTGATGCCACAGATCACATTGCAGGTAGATTATCATCTAATGTTGCAAAGTTGCTTCTAAAGGGAAATAGAGTATCAGTAGTAAACTGTGATAAGATAATGATTAGCGGAACAAGAAGTAACATTATTGGAGAATATCAAGAATTTTTAGAGATTAACAGTATCAACCATTGGAAACACGGACCAAAACATCCGCGAAGACCAGATACCATTATGAAACGAATGATCCGAGGAATGTTGCCAAAAGAAAAACCGTCAGGGATTGCAGCTCATAAAAGACTTCGTACATTTATTGGAAGTCCAAAGGAAGTAAGATCGTTTAAAAAAATTAGATTTGAGAATGCAATAATAAAAAAGCCATCATCAAACTATACAACCATGGCAGAACTTGGAAGAACGATAGGGTGGACTGAATGACCGTACCAAAGACAGAAATCTATTTTGCTACAAGAAAAACTGCCAGTGCTCATGTGTACATTACTAAAGGTAAAGGTAAAGTACGAATAAATAACGTTCCAGTAGAGATGCTTCCACAAGAGACAGCACGAGAAGTAATTTTAGCTCCACTTGAAATTAGTGGAGACTTGCGAGATAAAATCGACATTTCAATTAGAGTTAGAGGTGGTGGTATTATGGGTCAAGCAAATGCGATATCTGTAGGAATTGCAAGAGCATTAATTGGATGGACAAAATCCAAAAAAGAACCAAAGGATCATCCCTTTCCAAAGTCAATTAGAGAGGATCTCAGACAAAGAATTGTAGATTTTGACAAATATCTGATAAGTGGGGATGCAAGAAGAAAGGAACCAAAGAAATTTGGAGGTCCTGGCGCAAGAAGAAGAAAACAGAAATCATATCGTTAGACTGTGAAAGCAATAATTCTAGCTGGTGGAAAGGGAACAAGAGGGAAACCATATACAGAGTATTTTCCAAAGGCCATGACTCCAATTAACGAAAAGCCTTTGATCGAGTACATTGTGAGGTACCTAAACTCCTTTAGTTTCATTAATGAGATAATCATAATTTCTAATTTTGAGGGATTAGGTGGTCAAATTAAAAATTATTTTCAGAATTCAATAATTAGCAAAAAAATTTCTTTTGTTCAAGACTCTCAAAGTGGAACTGGGGGAGATCTTTTACACATTGGAAAAAAGTTAGACAGAGAAACAGAATTTATTTTATGGTTTGTAGATAATTTGTGTGCAATAGATCTCAAAAAAATGCACGAATATTTCATAGAAACAAAGAGTAGAGCATGTATTGCAACTAGAACAAAAAGAAAAGAAGAAACTGGATTTGCCATTGTAGAAAACGGAATAATAAAGGAATTCAAGGAAAAACCTGTTATGAAATTACCAATGTCAGAATGTTTAGGAATCTACATTTTAGGGCAAGATGTAATTAAAATGATAAAGGCAAAATCCAAGTTAAAAGAGATTAACTTGTCATTTGATATTTTACAAGAAATGTCAAGAAGTGGGAGAATCAGTGCTTTTGACATCGGGCATACTCAATGGATTGATGCACAATCCCCAATGGCATTAGAGAGAAACCAACTAGAAGTAAAAAAGATCATAAAACAGATGGGATTTTAGAGTGCTTTTCAAATTCAGAGATCCTATCTTCAAAATGCAACGTTTGAGAAATATCATCTAATCCTTCTAAAAGAATTTTCTTATTATGAGAATCAATGTCAAATGAAATTAGGTCCGAACTCGTCTTTAAGATCTGGTTTTCTAAATCTACTTCAACTTCCCCTGTTTCTTGTTTTAATTTTTCTATAATTTCTTCATCTAAGGTAATGGGCAGAATTCCGTTTTTGAAGCAATTGCTATAAAAAATATCTGCAAACGAATGAGCAATTATGACTAGGAATCCATAATCCTTTAAGGCCCATACGGCATGCTCTCTGCTCGAACCGCATCCAAAGTTATCTCCCGTTACAAGAACCTGAGAGTTTTGGTATTTTTTGTCATTTAAAACAAAATTGGGTTTTTGATTTTCCTTTTCATCATACCGCCAATTGAAAAACAGATATTTCCCAAAACCAGACTTTTGGACCAATTTTAGAAATTGTTTTGGGACAATTTGGTCAGTATCTATATTTATTTTATCTAAGGGAGTGACAATTGTTTTGATTTTTTTAAATTTCTCCATATTAATTCAATTCCAGTTTCCTAACGTCCACAAAATGTCCTTCTATGGCTGCAGCAGCTGCCATCACAGGACTAACCAAATGAGTTCTGCCACCTACTCCTTGTCTTCCTTCAAAATTTCGATTTGAGGTGCTAGCACATCTCTCCCCAGGTGATAAAACATCAGGATTCATTCCAAGGCACATACTACATCCAGCTTCTCTCCATTCAAAATTGGCATTGATAAATATTTTATCAATGCCCATTTCTTCTGCTTGTTTTTTTACCATTTGAGATCCTGGCACTACCATAGCCCTAACATTTTTGGATATTGTTTGACCTTTGATAACTTTAGAGGCCTCGATTAGATCCTCCAATCTAGCATTAGTACATGATCCAATAAACACTCTATCTATTTTAATTTCAGTGATTGGAGTACCTGATTTTAGGTCCATGTATTCAAGGGCTTTCTCAACTGCGCTTTCTTGATTTGGATCACCTTTTGAAAAAACCTCAGGGGTAGGGATGGTTTCAGTGACATCACAAGTCATTCCAGGATTTGTACCCCAGCTTACTTGAGGAGCAATGTTGTCAATATGTAAAGTAAAGGTTTTGTCAAATTTTGCATCAGAATCTGTTTTAAGATTTTTCCTCCAATATTGGACAAGGGATTCATAATTTTTTGGGGTGTATTGTCTACCTCGAAGGTAATCAAAGGTCTTTTCATCTGGTGCAACAAGCCCTGCTCTTGCCCCTCCCTCAATGGACATATTACAAACAGTCATTCTCTCCTCCATAGAGAGGTCAGTTATTCCTTTTCCCCTATATTCTACAACAGTACCAGTGCCTCCGGAAGTACCAATGTTTTTAATAATTGATAAGATGATATCCTTTGCAGTTACTGCATGAGGATTTTTTCTTTTACCTTCAACTCTAATTTCAAAAGATTTTGGTTTTTCTAACCAAATGGTTTGCGATGCTAACACATGTTCTACATCACTTGTACCTATTCCAAATGCTA
>JAOTVS010000015.1 GCA_029863275.1 Candidatus Nitrosopumilus sp. | reverse complement strand
AAATGTAGAGAAACCCGGCAAGGGAAACAAAGACAAGGATGATGACAATGACAAAAAAGACAACTCCAACAAAGGTAACTCAAATGTAGAGAATCCCGGCAAGGGAAACAAAGACAAAGATAATTAAAAGTATGATAACTAAATTCTAAAGTAGTTTAATCAACTGATCTTCTAACTTTTGTTTTGCAATAAATCCTAATTCAATTTTTGCAAGCGTTACATCTGCAACACTAAATTTTATCTCACTTTTATTTTGTTTTTTATTTTTCACCTCAATTTTCTTATCAGCTATTCTTAAAATCATCTTTACAAGTTCATTAATGCTAATAGATTTACCAGTTCCAATGTTAAATACATCTCCTTTTTTTCCCTGAATGTTTTTAATTGCACAATTAAACGCCTCTACCACATCTAAAATCCCAATAAAATCCCTAGTTTGTTCTCCGTCACCATTTATTTCAATAGGTTTATTTTTTAAAATATTTTCAACAAATTTTGAAATGGCTCCGTAATATTTTTCATTTTGTCCTATGCCAAACACATTGAACATTCTCAACGAAATTGCATCTATTCCATGTTCTTTTGAAAATTCTTTTATTTTTTTCTCTGCTACAAGTTTACTTTTTCCATAAGGAGAAACAGGATTTGTTTTTGCATTTTCATTTATTGGAACTTTTGAATCCTCATAAACTGCAGAAGACGATGCAAAAATTATTTTTTTAATTTTATTTTCAATACAACATCTAATTACATTTTCAGTTCCTACAATGTTTACTTTATTTGTAATCTCTGGGTGAATTACAGAGTCAGCTACATCAGATTTTGCAGCAAGGTGGATTATCAAATCATATCCAATACATGATTTTTGTAGCTTTTCATAATCTAAAATATCTGCATGTACAAATTTGACTCCTTTTTTTAAGAGAAATTCTATATTTTTTTTTGAACTATTTGATAAATTATCATAAATTGTAACCTCGTGATGACTTGATAAAGAATTCACAAGATATCTTCCAATAAACCCAGCCCCTCCTGTAATTAGAATTCTCAATGAAATAGTGTATAGTCTGCCAATTATCTTGGTTTCCATGGGCTTGGAAATAAAAAACACCAAAAAAGCATAGAATTTTTAGTGTTTATCAGAGTAAATCTATTAAATTTTAAAGATCAAAATTTCAAAAATAGATAAAATTGTAAAATTTACATCAATTTTTATAAAAATTACATATACCTCTTCTCAGGCATGAAAAAACTATACAAAAGTGGTATTTTGTGGACAATTCGTCCATTAGGGTTAAATACAAACTATCAAGAAAAAATACAATAACATGAATAACGAAATAGGACGTAAACTAACTAGTCTTACAATAATGACAATTATGATTGCCGGTGGACTAACTGTTGCAGCACCTGGTGTAATGCCAGTCGCTCATGCAGCCAACGCCAATCTATTTGTATCCGCAGAAAACTCGCAATTTGACAACTATATGTCAGGACCTCAAGTAATTGAGGTCGTTGTGATTGATTCGGACATTAATGATACAGATGATGCAAAAGGTGAGCCAGACGTTACAGTAAACGGTAAGATCCTCAGAATGGTTCAAGCCGTAGACGGTAACTGGTATGGTTACTTTGCAGACAGAGACATGGCACAAATTGCAGACAATACTTCAGCAGTGCCTGGAGTAGGTCTGGACTTTGGTACTTTCTGTGATAACACAAGTAACTTGGGAATCGGTGCAAATACAGTCTTCGTAACAGATACTGTAGGTATCGCAATCCAAAACACTAATGGTGGAGCAGGATCTGCAACTGGTGGACCAATTACTGGCCCATCCTGTTCAGGACCATTCCCCGCAGGTGATTTACAAAATGTTCTCAGAGAACAAAAACAGATCAATCAAGCAGTTACAGCACCAGGACAAATTGGTGTTGACCCAGCTGTTTGGCCATTCATTCAACTTTATCCTCTAAATCCAACTGGTAACGTAGTCATTCAGTACAACAAAGGTGGTGGTGCTCAAACAACAACACTTACTTTTGATACTGTTGAAGGCTTTGCCGGAGCAGAATTAGACAAAAGTTCGTATGGACAAGGTGATCAAGTACATGCAACAATTACAGATTTGTGGCTTAACATTGACCCAACAGATGAAGACTCTTGGACATTTGGTACAACTGGCGGCGCTTTAATTAAAGCTGCATCCACAAACTACCAAGTTTTCGATGAGAACGGAAATGCTGTAGGTAATGTAGCTTCAAATGCTGGTATTGGCAATGCTCTTACTGCCCAACTTGGTAACTTGATGTGTGAAGACAACTGTGTACTGATAGTAGATGCAGATCTACAAGGTACAGGTGCTGTTATTACCCTTCAAGATACCGATGATTCTGTATTATCTCCTATCGATGGTGATGCTGATACAATCGTAGATCCACAAAACCCATTAGATTGGGGTACTGGATCTCCAGCAACCAATTTGATAGGTGCAGTCCCAATCACAGTAACTGAACAAGGTCCAAACTCTGGAGTATTTGGTTCATATGATGAATCAGATACATCTAGTATTGTAATTACAAAGAATGCAGCAAGGGGAACCTCTGCATCATTTGATTACAATGAGACCCCAGTTTCAGTACTTGTAGCTTTCGCATTTGGTAGCATAGACATTCAACTAGTCGATGATGAATGGTCTTCTGGTGAAGAAGTTCCAGTCATCCTCGTTGATGCTGATGCTAACCTAAACTCACGTGCAGACGAAGACCTTGATTTCAACAATCCTGATGTAGCTCTTATTCCAACCTTAAAAACCGGTACACCTGCAACCCTAGCTAGCTTAACCGCTGCTACATATTCAAGTGCTCCTGGTTCTACAATTGGTTGTGGAGCAGACACATTAGGTGGAAATAGCTGTGTGCAAGCATTCAGCCAAAGAGCAATGTTGACTACAACTGGCGCAACCTCAACAGGTGGTGCTGCTGCAGACACATTAACTCTATTCCAAGGATCAATGTTAGACTTCTTCGGCGCATCACCAGTAAACAATCCTTCTTTCAGAGGTGTAGCATTATACAACTATGATATTAGGTCACTTGGTGATAGTCTAGGTGCAACATCAATCAGTTCACTAACCATCGCTGGAATACCAATTCCAGCAGCAGCTGGTGCCCCTCTACAAGGTCTAATCTTAATTGACAATACCATTGGAGGTGCCTCAACATTTGGTGCATTACCAGCAGGCACTCCACTAAATGTAGTGTTTGTGTTGAACACAAGTGGTCCAGTAGCAGCTCCAGCCGGTACCGTGATGCCAATAGCATCTGATATCTTTGGCTTTGGATTTACTGATGATGGTGTAGAGGCTTCCGAAAGATTTGCTAATCAAATTATCAGACTCGAATTAGAAGAGACTGGTGATAACACTAGCACTTTTGAAGGATCTCTAGAATATACTATGATAAACCAATTGAACGTTTTGAATCCAGCAACATACACTGGCTTGAGTACCATTGCAAATGATCCAACCTTTATCGTGTTTGAAGATCTAACTGATGAAGATTCACCTAGAGTCAATTATCTTGACTTAGGTGCAGACGGTGTATCTACACAAGTCTCGGATCAACAAGAGGCACCAAGTCATTCAGGTGTTGTTTCATTTGATGGCGATTCATACAAGGTTGCTGACACAGTCAATATTACATTAGAAGATGCAGATCTTAACGTAGACTCTGACCTCATTGATATTTTCACAGTCGTTCCAGGAACCATCTTCACTGAGCCTGCACGTGATGCAGTAGGTGTAGCAGGATTACCGGTCTATTCATTTGGACCACTAGGACGATTAATGGATGTCACCTTTGATGATCAACCATGGCAAGTCTCTAACACTTGTACTCTACCAGCAGGTATTGATACCGGCTTAGGAGCAAGTGGATTTAGCCTAATTGAACAAGGTGATACTGACTCTGGACTCTTCAGAGGAGACTTCCAAATCCCAACTCAATGGTGTAGACCAGGTGCAACAGCTCCTGAGACCACCACTGGTTTAGATATTGAAGTAAACTATGTTGACTTTAGAGACGCTTCTGGTGAAATTATCGAGGTAGGTGACAGCGCAGGAATTCGCGCAAACACCGGTTCAGTAAGTCTCGACAGAACAGTCTATCCAGTACCATTTGGTGTACCAGCGGACTTTGGAGGTCTTGCCGGACAAACTAGTCCGGATAATACATCCGTATTCCCAATACACGCAACTGGTGTTTCCTCTGATGGAAACAGCAATAATGCTGATGATTTGACTGATCCAGGTAGCTTCCTACCTAACGGAGATCTGACTATTCACATACGAGTTAACGACCCAGATTATGATATATCCGCAAGTGGTGAAGACACAATTAATCAAAACACTGCAGCAAAACCAATTGGTCCAGTAAAGGTCTCTGTAATCAGAGGTTCTGAAACTGTGATCCTTGGATTTGCCGGTGGACCATCTGCAAGAGATGGTACGATTAATGTTGGAACTAATCTAAAAGGTGACGGTCAGGTAGTTGCAAGTGAGATAAATATTCTCTCAAGTACTCCTGGCTTTGGTACAGGTGCTCAGGGCAATCCTGGCACATTTACTTCTGGCCCAGGAATTAGTATTTCGCAGCCTCCAAACTTTGGATCTGCAACATTTACTGATACTGGATCAGCAGGACTTGGTGCAGGAACTGAACTAAACACCTTCATCGGCGCTGGTTTGCCTTTCTTTACAAATGGTTTAATCACCATTAGTCAAGGAACAAACACAGTAGCTGCACTCTTTACTGATGGCTCCAATAACGGTCTTGATCAAGGTTCCGAAATTACCAACATTGGTGGTTTCGCAGCAACTGACGTACTTATTTGCCAACCAGGTATGGCACCTGCAAATTGTGCATTAGGAACGTTCACAAATCTTGGCACCAACCAGATTGCTATGTCTGAATTAGATATCTCAACTTCCATTGATCAACTACTCCCACTACCAACCAATGTCGTCTTAGATGACGCCCTTGCAGGTAGTTTGATTACCACAAATACTGCTCCATTTGCTACTACATTAGCTACAGCAGTATGGACTGATATCAATGGAGACAAGAATGTTGATGATAATGAGTTGTCCATTACTAATCCTGGAGCCGGTTACACAACCGGTAATTCCGTGGATGTAGTAATACAAGGAACCTCAACAAGTATTGCAACTGCACTATTTACAGATAACACATCTACCATCGAGAACGGAGAATTAACCATAAAGTCTCCTCCAAGTGGTAATGGATTTGTAAATGGTCCTTGTACTATTACACCAAGCCCAGCTATTGCTAGTGTAAGTGCAAAGTGTATCTTCACTGATTCACCAACTGTTAGACAGTTTGGTCCAATCGATGAAATTGCACCAGATGCAGGTATCTTTGAGATTGATATTGGATTAAGATATACCGACGGTCCAGCAAACGCCATCTGTCCAGAAACAGAGGTATTTAGTCCTCTTGATGGTTCAGGTGGAACTGGCGAACTTAACAGATTCTCAACAGCTTCAGATGCTGGTAAAAACTATTGTATCTTACAAGGAGATATTCTCCAAGTAGAATACACTGACCCAGCTGATGCATCTGGTGATGTAAATACTGTTACAGATTCAGCTACCTTTGACCTTAGAAATGGTGTATTGCAATCCGATAAATCCGTATATATCATTGGATCCGATATAATTCTCACATTAATTGAACCAGACTTAGATCTGGACAATGATGCTGCAGAAACATATGACTTGGACTTAATTGAATGGGACTCTGATGCCGCAACCGTCTCCATGGGAGACGCTGACGGCGAAGCAGCCGCATTTGACCCAGAACCAACTGCCTTTAGAGAAACAGGTGATAGCACTGGAATCTTCCAGATTATCATTGAAGTACCTGAAGTGTTGCAAGGTGACAGATTGGAAAGAGGAGAAGAAATTGTTCTCGAGTACACTGATTGGGGCCCAAGTGGATCTGACTTTGTAGGTGACGAAGATGAAGATGTCAACTTGACAATCTACACTTCAAACTTCGGAGCAACTGTTGAACTTGACCAAAAAGTCTACACATGGACTGATAAAGTATACATTACAATTGTAGCACCAGATCACAACTTTGACAGTGATCTAGTTGACGAAATCGGTAACACTGACTTGGACCCAGTAAAGGTCGCAACCAGAGGTGACGATATTGACAACTACAAACTTGTCGAAACTGGTACCGACACAGGCATTTTCACTGGTGAGGTAATCCTTACTGGCTTTACACACAATGCTGATGGCGATTCCAGAACTGGTGATGCTAATGGTAATGATGTAGTTTCTAGATCCCCATCCGGATCTGGTCCAACTGATGGACTCTTACCAGCTGATGATGATGACGGTATTACTGTCTCCTTTGAATTCTCAGAGGATGAAACAGTAGTCGGCTCAGCACTTATCAGATGGAACATTGGTGAGGCACAGTGGCTTGAAGCAAGTTATCCTGCAAGCGGAACTGGCGTTGTTAGAATAATTGATCCAGACATGAACTTAGATCCAGAAGCAGTCGACAACTTCGATGTCGACGTATGGTCTGATTCTGACGCTGGTGGTATCGACTTAACTGTAACTGAAACTAATGAGGCAACCGGTATATTCGAGGGAACAGTGTTCTTCACTATTCTTGATGAATCATCTGGTCACAGACTCAGAGTAGCAGAAGGTGACACTGTCACTGCAGAATATGAAGATAACACCTTACCTGATCCATATACAACAGCAGATGAACTTGATATCACTGCCACTTCACTCATAGGTACTGTTGTGCCACCTCTAGAGAGAGCTCCGGCTTCTAACTGTAGAGTTGTTGATGCCTTCGGTAACACTCTAAGTAGTGTCTCCGTAGACCAACAGGTACAAATCACTTGTGATGTTTCAAATGGCCAAGATAGAGAGCAACCATTTGCTTACTTGATACAGATTCAGGATGGAAACGGCGTTACAGTCTCACTAGCATGGATTACTGGTTCATTGTCACCAGGACAATCATTCAGCCCAGCTTTATCGTGGATACCAGAGAATGCAGGTAACTTTGATGTGACCGCATTTGTTTGGGAGAGCGTTGATAATCCAACTGCTCTATCTCCACCTGTAGATACAAGCATAACTGTCATCTAAGACTAGAAAATTCACACTATTCCTTTTCTTTTTTTTGAATCTTCTCTTAACGATAGTTGTAAACAAATTTTCCAGAAGTATTATCTAGGTGATTATTATCAAGTACTCTAACATGAACAAAAAAATCTTCACTTTGTTTTTAATTCCATTATTGACTGTTACAATTCAAAATGGCTATTCAGACCTTGCAGTTGAAACCAATAATCGTGTTTTTTCAGAGGGACAACCACTTTTTGTATACGGTAAAGGATTACCAAATGAAAATCTAATAATTAGATTATTTGCACCAGATGAAACAATAACTAGATTTAATCAGGTAACTACAAATGATGACGGCTCTTTTAATCATGTTTTAATAACTTGGCCTACTTCTTCTGCAAGTCTTCCTTTTGGAACTTATACAGTAGAGGTAATTAGTACTGAGCAAAGTGGAGTATCGCAAAAAATTAATGTTTCATTTACCTCAACGACGGAACTAGTTGATGTTCCAGTTGAAAGAAATGTAAACACACTAGTATTTGCACCAGAGACTGCAGCAATAAATAATTCATTTCGGGTCTTTGTTCAAACCACAAGTGATGGTCTTTTAATAGGCAATGATCCTGCAGAACTTCTTGAATCAAGTCATGTCCATCTTCCCTCAGGACAGGTAGAGACCTTAACTGATTCTTTTACGACCTTACATCAAGGATTATTTTTTGTAGATTATATCCCCAAACAGGAGGGGACTTTTGTTTTTCATGTAGTTGCATTTAGCCAAGGAACAACATCTAATGGCTCAGCTGCCACTCTAGTTCAAAGCCAAGACATAAGTGGAATCTCGGATCAAATCATTGAATTAAATTCAGTATTGGATGAAACATCCAAAGAACTAGATACCTTAAAATCCGAAGTCAAAGAATTTGGCTCTACTTTAGGAAATGCCAGCAGTAATATCGATGCTAGTGTAGCTTCAGTTTCCAAATCAGTACTAAATATTGAAGAGGCATCATCTCAACTAAATTCGTTATTGTTTCCAGTAGTAGCATCAATTGGAATCATTGTTGCACTTCAAGTTGCAATTCTTGCGCGAAGAAGATAGTTATAATAACTAAGAATTAAACACTAACTGTATGCCCACGGTGGCAATCTTTTTTATGTTAATTTTGCTCTCATATACAATTTCAAGTTCATATGGATTTACAGGCGGTGATGTAGTTGATGATAATTTTGTTCAAAAAAATTATGACACTTTTTTTGATTCAAATATAGTAGATATTGCCCCAGATTTTTTTACAAAAAATAATTTCAAAAGATACGTGATATTTGGCACAGGTGTCAATGATTTTGATTTTTTACAAAAAAATTCGATGTATGGTATAGAGTCTGAGCAAGGATTTTTTCATGTGGCAGTATTGGATGAAAATTCAGTTTCTAAATTAATCTCACGGGGCTATAACGTAATTGAAGACTTTCCACTGGATTTTCACTCTGAGAAAGATATTCCAGATGCTTCAGTAATTGGAAAAATAACTGGAGCTAATTTAGCCGAGATTAATTACAATGTTACAGGAAAAGGAATTACAATTGCAATTGTAGATACAGGTGTAGATTTTTCCAATCCAGATATTCAAGACTCTGTTGCAAGGGACAAATCTAATCATCCAATAATGATTGATGTAGACGGTCAAGGGATTGTTTTGACTAATGCTACATTTTTTGCCTTTAAGGATAAGGATAACATCATTAGAAATTATAGCAAACCAATTCCTGAGGGAATAACTTCAGGTGTATATCAATCAAAGGAAGGTATCTTTTTAGACATAGTACAAGATGGAAAAGGAACAAACATTCCAATTTACAATTCTTTTTTTCCTCAGGCTGGATTTGATATTATTTTTAATGGAACACTAAATACTGATATAAAAATTGGCAATAATAATAGAGATTACATTAAATCAAAAAGTGGAATTTATCACCTTGGAATAATGTTCCAAGGTGGTCTTTCTGGTCCAGAAAGTAGGGTTCAGGTGGTACCTGTTCTTTTTGTAGATTCTAATATTGCAGGCAACTATGACACAATAATTCCAGATCTTTCTACGTCATGGGAAGATTTTACTAGATATGATTTAGAGTCAAATGAAACACCCAATTATGATTTTGATTTTACTGATGAGAAACCAATTATTCTAGGAAGTGGAAATGAATTTCTTGTTTATGATTCCAATGGTGATGGAAAGATCGATTACAGTGCAGGTGCAGTTGGGGCTAAAGTCTTAGACGTCTATGGAGTTATTCAAGATAAAAAAAGCAAAGTTGAAGATACTGTAAATGCAATAAATGGAACTTTACTTTCTTCAATTGATCCCGACGGGGAGTATTTTGGTGTAATGACTGATTTTATGGGACATGGAACCAGTAGCACAGGTTCAATCACTTCAAGAGGAGTACAAGAATATGATATTTACAACAACACAAAAAAATTCATAATAAAAGGTGTTGCTCCTGATGCAAAAATAGTTCCAATAAAGGCCCTATGGTTTGGAGATACAGTTTATGCATGGTTGTGGGCTGCTGGTTTTGAAAATGAAGAAAATAATTGGAAATTTACTGGTAAAACAAACGTAGATATAATTTCTAATAGTTGGGGAATATCAAATTTCCCAATTCTCAAATCATCTCCTGGTATGGACATCTTATCACTAATCGCAAGTATACTTGCAACCCCAAAATCACTTGATGATGATTACCCTGGAATTACTATCGTCTCAAGTGCAGGAAATTCTGGACCAGGGTACGGAACAATGGGAATGCCAAATGTTTCACCATTTGGGATTTCCGTTGGAGCAACTACAAATAATGTTTTTGTTGGATATGGTCCTTTTAAAAATGAACCACGATTTGGAAATTCAACTTTACATAATAACGACGTAGTGGATTTTTCAAGTAGAGGTCCAGGAATTATCGGTGATCCTAAACCTGATATTATGAGTATAGGTGCTTATGGATTTACGCCATCAAATATGTTGAAAATTCACAAAGATTCAAAAAAAGAATCCTTTTCTTTATTTGGTGGAACCAGTATGGCAGCACCAATAGTTTCTGGAAGTGCTGCTATTTTGATGGAAGGCTTACAAAATCAATCAAAAGATTATGATCCTTTTACCATTAAAAATATCTTAATGTCTACTGCTACGGATTTACAAAATGATCCGTTTAATCAAGGTTCAGGTTTGGTAAATGTAAATTCCGCACTCCAATTTGTAAATGGAGACAATGAAACTTTCATAGTTTACAATGATGCCTCGTACACCAACATAAAAAAAATACTAGATCCAGCAGTTGAATCTATAAATTCTACAGCATTAGATTTTGAGAGATTTAAAATCCCCTCAAGGTCAATGCCTATGACAAGTTGGTTTGCAGGACATTTATCCCCTGGAGAAAAAAGTTATGCAAAATTCACGATAGAAAATCCTGGTAATACACAAATTGATATTAAAATAAAACCACAAAAATTATCTCTAATCAAAAAAAATCAATTTGATGGTACCACTAAATTACAACAACTAGACACAAACTATCTTAAGGATCCAGAATTAAAGGACAAAAATGCATATATTCCAAATTACATTAAACTCTCCGATGTAAAATTACATCAAGGTTTAGGAGAATTTTTTGACGAAAAAAATACAATTCCTGAAGATGCATCTTTGTTAGTTTTAAATGTAAATTTTCCTTTTAATTCCTTTATGAACAAGACTGACGATATCTATGCAAATGATTTAAAAATTTCATCACTTTATCTTTATGATTGGAATGATCTTAATAATAATACTAAAGTTACTAGTAACGAATTATCGCTAATCAACCGTGCAGGTTCCTGGGGAACAGTACAAGAACTAAGAGTCACCGATCCAAATGAACAATTTGAAGGCATTCCTCTTGTTGGAGTTTATCCTATTCCAACTAGATACTCATTTTGGTCAGGTGATACAAGACAAAATTCGACTGCAATGGATTACACATTGTCTGCAAGTTATTATAAAAAACAAAATTGGTCTGTTATGTGGCCTGAATCTTCAACAATTACAGTTCCACCTCAAGATACAGCTGATGTAAAATTAAATTTGATTCTACCAACTGATATTCAACCGGGAGTTTATCAGGGATTTTTAACATTTGAAAGTGTCAAACATACGGTAAATGCTCCTGTCTCTTTTGTAGTCAAGCAATCAGTAAACCAAAAAGATACTCCAATTTTGATTAAAGGTTATCAAAGTGAGGATGTACTTTATGGAAATGGATATGTAAAAGGTGCCTTTGACATGGCTAATCGCTATATGGCAGGAGACTGGCGACAATATTATTTTGATATTCAAGATGAATTCATTAATTCAGCTGCTATTGAATTATCTTGGCTAACAGATGATACTAATCTCTCTGTATTTGTTATGAATCCAGAAGGAAAAATAATTCAAACTAATATGCCACCAGGAATTTTTGGACATTTTATGGGATGGGTATCACTTGATTGGTTAGGAAATTCAATGTTTAGTCAAGGCGGTGGATTTTTTCCAGTGAAAAATAAAGATAATACATCAACTGTAATTTATGTCCCAATTAATCAAACTGGAACTTACTCAATTTTAGCACATAGCACATTATTTGGAGGAAATTCTACTACTGAACCAATTACTCTTGCTGCAAAATTCTCCACAATTTCTGCTGATGTTCAATCTGAAATAAATGAATTGAATCAAACCAAAATTCAACTCGAACCAATTCCTCTAAATAAGACCCAAACAAAACCCGAAGTCAAAGATGATTCCAATGATTCATCAAATATCATTAAACAAGATGAAATTTTAGAAGTGTCCTTTCCATTAGAATTAATTGTTGGAATTGGAATCGGAATTGCGATCGCATTAGTATTCGTGTTTGTCACTCGACGAAATTCAGACAATTAATTGAACAAGGTTTATAAGCAATTTGGCGAGTACGTCAGCTTGAATGTCAGAGCAAGGGACACAAAAATCTGGCGGGTTATCCAGAAGAGACTTTTTAAAATTAATTGGAGCTGCAGGAACAGGTCTAGCATTTGCACCCTTTATTCCATTTGGGAATTATATGCCAAATCCATCATCAGCTACACTTGAAAAAGTTCCAGTAATCTTACCTGATGGAACTCAAGCTCATATTGATACTTACCCTACAAATCATGCAGAAGTTATCACATATCCTTCCACTGGTGATGCAGCACTTGATGCAGAGGCCTTTCGAAAGTGGCAGTTCATCAGATTGCCTGAAGAGCTAGGCGGTTCTAAAAAAGATATTTCTGCTTTTCGAGGATATAGTATGATTTGTCTTCATCTTTGGTGTTTATGGAAATACTGGCCTGATGAAGGAAGAAAAAGGGGAGAATGTCCTTGTCATGGTACGATGTATGATGTTCTTTCTGGAACAGCTTATGTTGGACCTGCATCAGTTCAAGCAGCACCATCAAATACTTTACCCAAATTAAATTTTGAAATTGCCTCAGATGGCTTTTTATGGATTGTCCCACCAAAGTGGGGTGTGAATGATAATGGAGTAATTGGATATGGCCGTTTCATTAAGTAGAAGAACAGGTGTTACAGCCTTTTTCTATTGGTTATGGGATGGATTAGATAGATCTATTTTTACTGCAATTAAATTTTCATTTCCTGCAAGATTTGTAAGTCCATTTGGATTTTTGGGAATGCTTACTTTTGTTGTTTTTGTTATTCTAGGAATTTCTGGTGCATTACTAATGTTCTACTATCAACCAATTTTAGATAGGGCTTGGGACAGTGTACAATTTATCAACGATGAAGTTCCATTTGGTTTTCACATAAGAAACATTCACTACCACGGCTCAAATGCCATGGTGTTATTAGCAGTACTTCACATGTATTATCAATATTTTAGTGGACGATACAAAATTCGAAATGAAATTTTATGGGTTACTGGTGTCATACTTGGTGTTATTACAATTCTTGAGGCCTTTACTGGATATGACGTGATATTTAGCGAAAGAGCCGAACTTGCAATTAGTATTGCAGCCTCGCTTACAACTTCGATTCCTGTAGTTGGACCTTTAATGCGTGATGCGATGTTGGGTAGTGGGTTTTCAGACTTTGTTTTAAGATTTTATGCACAACACGTATTTCTTTTACCAATAGTAATGTTAGGTTTGATGGCAGTACACTTTCCAAGGTTTTTGGTATTTGACGTACCAATGGTCATGGCAATTGGTGGAGCCATTTTGATTACCGGTGGTGTCTTTCCAATTGATATGGGATTCAAATTTGAACCCACGGTACCGCCAGGTGTAACAGTTCCTGAATGGTATCTAACAGGAATCTATGCTTTTATGAGAACTCAGTATGACAAGTTTGTAACAGGACTGCTGTGGCCTTTGATGTTTATCATAGCACTTGTATTGATTCCATTCATAGACAGATACAAGAAATTCTCTTGGAGGGATCGTCCTATGATTACAGCATTTGGAATTACAGGACTAGCCCAAATTATGGTTACAACTTACTGGGGATTCTATATTTCTCCAGATACGACTGTGCCATTAGTAGAACGTCTTGTGATTGATCCAATATTCTTCTATTCTGTAATGATACTATTAGTCCCAATGGGATTTGGATTCACTTACATGATGATAAAACTTGCAAATGAGTCTGAAAGAAAAGCAAAACTCCACAAAGAAAATGCACCTCAAAAAGTGGCTACGATAAACCTTTCAGAAAAATGGATAAATTGGGTTTTAGTCGCATTGCTTGCCTTCCAAGTTTTACTAAACATTGCAGCATATAACGCAGCATTGACGGGAATGAAAAACATCTCATTGTTCTTTATAGGCTTAATCTTGGTAGTATTTGCTGGATTCTTCCATATCTACAGATATGGATTAGCGCAAGCAAAAAATCCTCCACCTCCACCTCCACTCAAAGAGCCTGAAGAGAAACCAAAACTTCAAGAACAACTATCAGTTCCTGATAGTAAAAAACTCCCTGAGGGATCAAGTAAACCAGATGACAAAAAAGAACTAGCCCCAGAAATCAAAACCCCAAAAACACAAGCTGATGTTAGTTTTGATGTTAATCGTGAAACAAATATTGGGTCTTCAGATATTTCAAAACCCTAATTTTCAAATTCTAAAAAAGCTTTATAAGAACTCTGAAGGAAAAAAAAGACATTGAGCGCCAATACGACAAGTCATGCATATGGCATTGGAGTAATTACAGTAATTGTTGGACTTTCAGTTGGCCTTATTTTCTATACTGGTTTTTACCTTCCAGAATCCTTGGCAAAACCATCCGTTTCTGAACACATTTTAGAACCAAGCGGAATCCTTGAAATTGAGATTCCCATGGGGGCAGTTATTGAGGGCAATCCAAGTTATGTTCCAAATAAAGCTGTTTCTACACTTGAAATAGACAACCGTGTAAATTGGACAAACTACGATGATACACCACATACTGTTACTCCTGATCACAGAACTTCTGACTCTTACAGTGGTGATTTTGGATCACCTGGTGTTATTAAATCAGGAGAAAGTTATGAATTTCTTTTTACAGAACCTCAAGAAATCCTTTATCATTGTGAACCCCATCCTTGGATGAAGGGATCAATAAAAATTGAGAAGAGTAGATTCTAGGCAGAATATTGTGCAAAAATTATTTGACTTTCAATTTCTTTATGCTGTTCAATTATTGATGCTCTGAATTTAATTTCATGTATCTTTGTTGGTTCAAAAGAAATAATTGCAGTAAATTCAGCTTTATTGTCAGCCATTACATCTTTGTTGATAAAAAGTCGAGAAACATTTTGAGAAATTTTTTTTCCATTATATGATTTGTAAATAATATGTTCATTAGAGTCCATAATTGTTGTATTGATTACCACCCCGTCATATCTACCTGGATAATTCACTGAAATCGTACCTTTGATTTCAGAATTTGGATGAATTTCTTTAGAATTTAAATTAAATTCAATGTCTTTCATAAGATAACATGACTTTCATCTGAATAAATTTGTTAAAGCGGGCCCAAAGGGCTTCGATCCCTTGACCATTGGATTAGAAGTCCAACACTCTATCCATGCTGAGCTATAGGCCCAAAAACCAGCATTGTAATTGCCATTTTAAGGGTTTACAACCATTTTTTTTCGTAATTCTCTCTTTCCATTTTAAACAAAAATTGTTGAGCATACCCTGCATAAGGACCAAAATAATTTGCAATTTTCTCATGCAACATTGCATACTGTTTGTGTGTAAGTGTTTTGGTAGATAATTCAAAAATACTAGGATAGTATTGCTCTAAGATTCTAATCATCCATCTATCTAATGGAAAAGCTTCTAACTTGTCAAGTGAAAATAACAATATACAATCTGCAACTTTATTTCCCACTCCAGGGACCTGAGATATGATTTCCTTGGCCTTGTAATATTCACATTTTTTTAGTAATTCAAAATTAATTTTATTTGAATAAACCATCTCCGAAGCCGTAATAATAAAATTTGATCGATAACCAGTGCCACATTTTTTTATTTCCTGAATTGATGCAGTGGCTAAAATTTTAGGTGTCGGGAACAAAAAGAACTCCTTATTATCAAAAATAACCTTTTCTCCAAAATTTTCACAAATATTTTCCAGACATCTTTTTATTTTCTGAATATTTGAATTAGAAGAAACAATAAATGAAATAAAACATTGAAAAGGATCTTGTCTTAATATTCGTAGTCCAGAATAATTTTTTATTGCATTCTTTACCATCTTATCTTTTGAAATTGATTTTAAAATTTCTTCCAGATTATCTTTTTCTCTAAAAAAATCTATCTTTTTCCTAGTATTTGACTTGATTTCACCTATTTCATTTATTTTTAAAACATTTTGACCATTAATTCCATACCAATTCTCTTGATCTTTTTTCCAAAGAAAAACCTGTCCACTATTTATGGTATTTTCTAAATTAATTTTACAATAATCAACCATTTCAAATGGTTGTGATTTCATCAACTGATGGAGCATGAGCATCTAGGCCAAATTGATCATGGATCTCTTGAGAAAATTTCTCACAAGATTCAGTATCACCGTGAACTGTCAAAACTTTGGGATTCCCTTTTATTTTTCTAATCACTTCAAATAATTCATCTCTATCTGCGTGTCCAGAAAATTGAAATTGCTTAACTTCTGCAGCTACATTTAGGTCCTTTCCCCTCGTGTTAACTTTACCAGTATCAAGAAGTTTTTTACCGGGAGTTCCTTCACCTTGATAGGAAACAAGTGCAATACCATTTTTACTATCAAAGGATAATTGTTGTAGATAATATGTAGCATTTCCACCAACAAGCATTCCTGCAGGAGAAATAACTACACAAGGATCTTCAATAGCACGTTTTCTTTTATCGTGATCCTTTATTGCAATAGCCTCATTAATTGCATCTGCAAAAACTTCTGGATCCCTAAGATAATTTGGGTGACGAAACATAATGTCATTTACTTTAAGTGCCATCCCATCCATTATTATTTTGTGTTTAAATCTGGCGCTTCTTAAGATACATGCAATCTCTTGGGAACGCTCAACTGAAAAAGAGGGAATAAATAACACTCCTTTTCTATCCATAACTTCATTTGCAAATTCTATTAATTCTCTTTCAGATTCCTGTCTTGGTTTTTGATCTGATTGAGAATATGTGCTTTCGATAATTAAAAGATCAATATCTCCAACATCTAAATCTGCCTCACGGAGCATTCTAGAGCCGTGAGTTTTAATGTCTCCAGTATAGAATAATTTCTTTTTTTCAGATTCAATTAAAACACTGCTTCCACCAATCACATGACCAGTTTCTCTTAACTCAAATGTTGCATTTCCTTTGGTAATTTTTTGCTTATAATCAATTTCTTTTGCATTTCTCATCATGTTGTTTAATTCAGGCAATCCAAAGGGTTGAGCGTCTTTGGTAATTTTTAGCATATCTTCGATGAGCAACTGGGATAAATCAAAGGTAGGAGGTGTGGCAAAAACATCTGTATTTCCACTTACAAATAATGAAGGAACATTTCCAGAGTGATCAAGATGGGCATGAGTGATAATTATTGCATCCAAATCTTTAGGTTTTACATGCAACGGGTATTGTGGAAGAGAGCCTCGTTTTCCAAACAATACTCCATAATCCATTAATAATTTGGTCCCATTACAATCTACTAAAAAACCAGATCGACCCACTTCATTTGCTGCACCTAAAACTTTAACATTCAAGAAATAACCTGACTTTAATCTATGTTAAAACCTTACCAAGATGAATCCGATCATTACATACAATATAGAATCTACAAAAGCTTTAATTAGTGCAAGCTAAGATCCGATCCTCATGGGAAGATCCTATGATGAGTGGATAGCTCAACAAGACCAAGCTGTCGTAGCAAAAACTCGTGCAGGCGATGAAGGAAACAAAGTACTTCTTAACCAAATTAATTGGATTTGGGTTCACAATCTTATGAACAAGAAGGCAGATCTTAATCCTTCTTCAGCAGAATTACTCGATTGGGTAACTTCTGGCCAAATCGATGCAATGAGAAAATAAACGTGCTAAACACGTTATCTTTTTGTTTTTTAAAAATTATCTTGTCCTGACCACATACAGTTTTTACAAATGTATACTTTCATCGATCATTTTCATAACAGGGTTATGGGATTCAATCATGGTTTAAATAGCAACCAAGCATTAAAGAATTGAATAAAATGCCAATCGCAATACTTCCAGACATTGATGAGCAAAGATGTATCGGATGTGCACTATGTGTAGAAATCTGTACAACACTTGGTCCTGATGTCCTTAGAGTAAAACCAGTAGAAGGCTGGAAGAGAGGTAAAGCATTTGTCTTTTACCCAGAAAGATGTATTTCTGATGGTGCATGCATAGGTGTATGTCCAACAAAATCAATCTTTTGGATGAGACCAATGAATTACACAGCTGGACAACCAGTACCTCTTCACAAAAACGGTGTCTTCATCAACGGCTGGGCAGAAGACGCAGCCTTATAGACTGTATCTTTCAGCACAATTTTTTTCTTATTTTTAATTTAGAGATTTTTTCTTTATCCCTTTTGGAAGAATTTTGATAAATCTTTTCAAAAAATCATCTTTTTTATCGAAATAAATTTCTGTAAAATCATTGATATCAAAAAATTTAATCCAAGTTTTTTCAAATTCTGAAAAGTCTTTTGGATGAAAAATTACTCTTGCAGTCTCATGATGAGCCGCAGGAAAAACATCTGAAATTTCGTTTGGAATTAACCCTAATTGTGGATTATAATAACAAACTTGAATTGATTTAATGTTTTTAAATTTTCGTTTTAGAGAAAAATAATCTTGAGATAAATATCCTGGTTTTATGTTTGGTTCTTTCAATATGATTACGATTTTTTTCTTTGTTTTGAATCTTCTTACCATCTCATGATAAGCCATAACTTCTGGTCGGTATTGATCATTTTTGTCAAAAAGAAAAATTGCTCTCTCCTTAAATCTTGGAGTGGAGATGGCTAATTTATTAGAATTATTAAAAAGAATTTCCGTCATTTCAAATAACTTTGGATGGGCCCTTGCTTTTTTTATGACATATTCCCATAATCTTCCTTCATAAATTGCCTGCTTTACCTTATCAACCTCAAGTTTTATTGCATGTAAATTATGTATTGCAATTTCATTAATTTTGTCCTGACCTTGTAATTGACGTAATTCATTAGGGGTATACTTGGAACATATTTCACAATTACAAGGAAAGACCGAAATATCTGAGAGGTATCTCGTGCCATCATCTGTAATGTATCTATCTTGTTTTGCATAGAGCATGTATGATGCCGAATCAAAGGTATCACACCCTAGTGCAACTGCAAAAGGAATTGTTAACGGATGCCCTGCTCCAAACAAATGTAGGGGAATTGAGTATGGCATTTGTTTTTTTGCAGAAATTATCATTTGCGCTAATAATCTAAACTCATAAGATTCCATGAATTCTACTGGACTTCCAAGAGCTAACATCTTAAAACCCATATCCACCAATGATTTTGTAGATTTTTCTACCAAGTCAAAATGTTCCCCTCCTTGAATGGGACCAATCCAAATCTGCCCATTATCTTCTTTATCTTGTAGTGTTGTTTTTGAAACCTTTAGAGTATGGTTAACAAATGCTTCGGCTTTTTTCCTTGCAAGTCCATACCCTGTTGGTTTATCCAAAGGTATAGCAAAATCTGTTAAGATCCCTTTTTCAAAATTTGCCATTTCTGGGGGTAAAACATCCACATCTCCATATTCAAGAACTTGATATCCACCAGAGTCTGTCATGATGGCTCCATCAAAATTAATTATTTTGTGAATTCCTTTTTTTATTGCGTCATCTCCATAATGATTTCTTGTAATGTATGCATTTGTAATCACTAAATCAAATCCAATCTCTTTAATTTTCTTTGAGGGAATCGTTTGTTTGACGGGGTGAATGACAGGTACAAATGCAGGTGTCTCTATCTTTCCATGATTTGTGGTAATTATTCCAATCCTTCCAGCCAAATCATTTTTTAAAATTTCAAACAATAAAGTATTAGCCTCCAGAGGTTTTATTAAATTAATAAGCAAAAAATTCCTTTAAATCATTTTTTTCAGAAATTGTAGTTAACCAGTCTACCTCTTCGGTTTTAATTTCTCCATTAAGAGCATCCATTACTTTTTTTATTGTTTGCAAAACACTATGTGAAGAGACATCTATTTGTACAGTTTTTTCTGGACCAAACTGAGAAATAGCGTCGTGAAGAATTATTCCAAGTGCTTCACCTCCTAAATTTTCTCTAATTTTCTCTTTTGAATATCCTCGCTCTATATAGATTGAAATCAAATCATAAGGATTTTTTCTCAATACAATAACTTTTTTTATTTTATCTGAAGATAAAACATATGGGGCTAAATGTCCTACAAACAAAACAGGACGTGAGAATTTTTTCCTGATTATTTCTCCCAATTTTACCACATCTACATCATTAGTTTCTCCATTCTTTTCAAATAATTCAAAGTCTTGTGCAATTTTGTTAATATCAATTATTTCCATTTGTAATAATTTACTGATTTTCTTTGATATGGTATGTTTTCCTACACCAGGATTTCCAGTTATTACATAAGACATACAATGAAATTAGAATAAACTACATTAAACAATTTCTGCAATACTAATATGTATAATACATGTTCTGCCGTTTATGCAAATTGGATTACTGGGCAAGGCAAATGTGGGTAAATCAACATTTTTCTCTGCTGCAACTGAAACACCGGTTCCAATAGGAAACTTTCCATTTACAACCATAGAGCCCAATATTGGGGTCGCATATGTAACCTCTGATTGCGCTTGTAGTCATTTTGGGATCCCACATAACAATTTGTTATGTGTAAACAAAGTTCGGTTTATTCCCATAAAGCTAATTGACGTTGCAGGTCTAGTGCCTGACGCTCATAAAGGAAAAGGTTTAGGAAATCAATTTCTAGATGATGCAAGGCAAGCTGAAATTCTTATTCATGTAGTTGACATTGCAGGAACCACCGACATTCAAGGTCAACCCGTTCCTATAGGTACACATGATCCTCTTGAAGATATTGAATTTGTTCAAAATGAATTTGATCAGTGGTTTGTAAATATTCTACAAAGAGAGTGGGATAAAATCACGAGGGAAATTGATCAAAAAAGAGCTAAATTAACTGATGGTATTGCAAAACGGTTCACAGGTTTAGGAATTAAGGATTACCAGGTTTCAGATGTATTACAAAAATTAAATTTAGTTTCAAAAAATCCAAAAGAATGGCTAGATTCTGATATCCAAACTTTTGTAAAAGAACTCAGAAAAAATACCAAGCCCATAATAATTGCTGCAAACAAGGCAGATCTTTGTAAAGACCTTGACATAATCAAAAAAATTTCAAATACTCGTATTGTTCCGTGTAGTGCAGAAACAGAATTATTGCTAAGAAAAGCTTCAAAGGCTGGATTAGTTAATTATTCACCTGGTAATGAAAATTTTTCTATCATCGAAAACAAGGAAATTTTACCTCAACAAAAAAAGGCATTAGAAGTTGTAAAAACAGTTTTCTCAAAAATTGGATCCACAGGGATCCAAAAAATTCTAAACATTGCAGTATTTGACTCTCTAAAATTCATTGTTGTATTTCCCGTTGAAGATGAAACTAAACTTACCAATAAGGATGGTGATGTTTTACCGGATGCAAAACTATTACCACAAGACTCTACTGCAAAAAATCTTGCTGAATTGATTCATGCTGATATTGCTAAAGGATTTTTGCATGCAATTGACTGTAAAACAAAACAAAGGATTGGAGGAGACCATAAACTAAAACATGGCGATGTAATTAAAATTGTGTCAACACTAAGTAGGGGTTAGATTGATAGGGTTAGGTATTGAAAGCACAGCACATACATTTTCATGTGCAGTTATTAAAAAAAATGGAAAAAACGGAAAAATATTATCAGATATTAGGAAAATCTATCGCCCACCTGAGGGTGAAGGCATACATCCTCGAGAGGCCTCACGACATCATATCGAAAACAGTTCAATAGTATTATCTGAATGTCTTCAAGAGGCAAAGGTCACAATAAAAGACATAGACATTGTTTCATATGCTGCAGGACCTGGTCTTGGCCCTTGTTTAAGAGTAGGTGCAGTTGTAGCTCGTACCTTGGCATCATACTATAAAATTCCAATTTACCCAGTCAATCATGCAATTGGACATATAGAATTAGGCAAGCTCCTAACTGGTGCTAAAAACCCTCTAGTTCTTTTGGTTTCAGGTGGCCATACTATGATCCTTGCATTTCTAAACAAACAATGGAGAGTATTTGGGGAGACTTTGGATATCACTTTAGGACAACTTCTTGATCAATTTGGAAGATCAATTGGATTTGCTTCTCCATGTGGCGTAAACATAGAGAATCTGGCTAGCACTTCATCTAAATATGTTCCATTACCATATTCTGTGAAAGGAAATGATGTTTCATTTTCAGGTTTACTTTCTGCATCAAAATCAATTGTTTTAAAAAGCAAAGCTGATGCATGTTATTCTTTGCAAGAAACAGCCTTTGCGATGATTAGTGAAACAGTTGAGAGAGCTTTGTCCTTCACTGAAAAAAAAGAATTGTTAATTGTTGGTGGTGTTGCCGCCAACAAACGATTATCTGAAATGTTAAAAGATGTTTGTAAACGCCATGGATGTAAATTTTTTGTAACTCCTCTAAAGTTTGCAGGTGATTGTGGAAGTCAAATTTGTTGGACGGGTCTTTTGGAAAACCAAATTAAAAAAGGAGTTTCTTTAGAAGATACTTTTGTCACACAATCTTGGAGATTAGATTCAGTGACTGTGAATTATTGACTTTTACTATTCTCAATTGCAGACTCTATGTTTTTTAACCAATCTTTGGTATTGAACACTCCAAACTTGAAAGTTTTTTCATCATTATCAATCTTAGCAGTAAAGCAAACTTTCTTCATTAGTCTTCCTTCTTTCCAAACTTTTACAATATTTTGTAATTCTACCTCAAATATAGTATCTCCAAACCTCTTTGAAAAATCCATTATTCTGGCGCTTGTTTTATCAAAGGCCAACCTCTTATTTGTCAGAGTAAGAATTCCTGAACCTAGATTATCTTCACTACAATCTTCTTGTTTTAGCCTTTTTTCTCCTTCATCCATAAACAAAAACTATTGTGGGGCGATTTGTATGTTTATCAAAAACTTCTAAATTATGAAACATTTTTCTGAAATCTAATGAACATAATTAAAAAAGGAGCAGAAGCAGATATCTATACTACTAAATGGCAGAATAAAAGAGCTATTCTAAAAATAAGAAAGACGAAACATTATCGTAATCAAAATCTTGATTCTAACTTGCGAAAACTGAGGACCATTAAAGAATCTCAAACAATTTCTGAAGTAAAATCATTTGGTATCCCAACACCACTTGTATATTTTGTTAATTTAGAAAAAACAATGATAATTATGCAACAGATACCTGGAAAGCCAATACATGATTTATCAAATCCTAAAATAATTTCATTATCAAAGCAAATGGGAAAACTTGTAGGATTAATGCATAAGAACGGAATTATCCATGGGGACTTAACTACTTCGAACTTTATTTATTTCCAAAAAAAGGTCTATGTAATTGATTTTGGTTTATCACATAAAACCACTAAACCAGAAGATCAAGCAGTAGATTTGAGATTAATTAAGGAAATTCTAAACAGCGCACATGCTACAATCATGAAAGAAACATGGAAAAACTTTTTGGCAGGCTACAAATCAATAGTTGGAAATTCCAAATATCTACAGATAAAAAATTTAGTATCAGAAATTGAGGGTAGAGGTAGATATGCCACAGTCGTTTGATCTTTTTTTTGCTACCTCAAATAATCATAAATTTCAAGAAGCAAAAAAAATTCTTGAGGGTTTTGGAATTAATTTAGGATTTTTCAAATGCGAGTTAGAAGAAATTCAGTCTAATTCGTTAAAAGAAATTGCTAAAAATAAAGCTGTGCAAGCATTCCAAAAATGTAAAAAACCAATCATAGTTGAAGATGATGGACTCTTCATCGATTCTCTAAATGGATTTCCTGGTCCATATTCGTCATATGTTTTTAAAACAATTGGAAACAAGGGCATCTTACAACTTTTAAAACAAAACAGAAAAGCAAAATTCATATCAATAATTTCATTTTACGATAAAAAAAATCGTGAATCATTTGAATCCAAAGTGGATGGAAAGATTTCCAGATCAATTATTGGAACTGGTTGGGGGTATGATCCGATTTTCATCCCTTTAAAATCCACAAAAACATTTGCGGAATCAAAAAATAACATATCACATAGATTCAAGGCTTTAAAAAAATTTTCTAATTGGTATTTTGATAAGTAGGAATATATCTATCAATATTTCTTTTATTGTTTTGCAATACTACAATTCTTGAAATAAAACTTTCATCCATAATTGAAAATATGCGACTCTTTTTTGCTAAACCTTCACTAAATTTCCTTATCTCATCCATCTCTAGCATATTTTCGCGATCTAATCTATTTGTTGAACGACCAATGTGCATGTAGGATTTTATTTCAACAAAATGAGGACTTGATTGTTCTAACATTTTTGCAAACGCTACAGTCATTTCTGGGTGATCATTGTAATCTCTTATCAAAGTGATTCGAAGTACAGTTCTTGTGTTCAAATCCTTTAACATGTCTAAAGTTTTATTCCATCGTTCCCAAGAATCGTCATACCTTGGTTTGTTTATCCGCAAAAAGGATTCATAATCCGAAGCATTTGTTGATAAATACAATTGAGTTGGTAATGCATCTTCTTGTTGTAATTTCTGAATCATATCTGGTTCTTGTCCGTTTGTTACAAGAAAAATTGATTTTGTTTCCTTTAGAGATTTTAAATATTTTATTAGTTCAGGAAGCTTGGGATACATGGTCGGTTCACCTGACAAGGAAATCGCATAATGATTCGGTTTTAGTGATTCATCTAACCTTTTTTTATCACTTTTCGGATCTCCATAATGTCCCATGATCAAATTTCTTCGCTCTTCCATCAACTTTGACATTATCTCATGTGGTTCAGATACATGTTCAGGTTCCATTTTCATTGATTCATAAAACTCCATTGGTCTCCAACAATATACACAACGATTTTCACAATACATACCTGCTGGGGAAAATTCCATACAACTATGAGTCAAAATTCCATAAAACTTGTGTTTGTAACAATTACCTTCATTTTTGAAGGATTTTTTAGTCCAATGACAAAGTGCTACGGTGGAGTGATCCGACACGCCATACTTTGCCTTTTTTAACTGCTGAGAAACCATAGGTTTAATCTGAATTATTTGATCTTCCTCAACTGTTTCACCAGAACAACTCATAAAATAAAATCCAATTTTGGTTTACTTAAAGTGATCTAGATTTTGGTAAATTGCCAAAATTATTCTCAAATTCGATCGTAAATTTACTCTAATCGGGAGTGAGGTTTAATAACTGGATCTTCGGGGTAAATTTGTAAGTTGAAGCCAAAGTATTTTGTAGCATTCCTAGTATTGCTTATTACTACAATAACAAGTGTCCCGTTAAATCCTACTTTTGCAGCTCATGATTTTGATCGTGATGGTGTTTTAGATGAGATCGACGACTGTCCTAATCTTCAAGAAGATTATGAGGGAGCAATTGATGGTTGCCCATCAAACTTTGTTCCCTGGTATGATGAAGACTATGATGGAATTGAAGATCATATCGATGAATGTCCCAACTTAAAAGAAAATTATAATAAATTTAAAGACTATGATGGTTGTCCTGACAATTCCCCAGAAAGTGGTAAATCAGTAGCAGATACTGACGGTGATGGGTTTATTGACTTAGTTGACTCTTGCCCAAATCAGCCTGAAACATTTAATGGTATTTTGGATAGAGATGGTTGTCCTGATAGTTTTAGCATGACAGGTGATAGGGATAGAGATGGAATTATTGATGGCCTTGACTCTTGCCCGTTAAAAGCTGAAATCTATAACCGTTATCAAGATGATGATGGTTGTCCTGACAGTGTAATTGATACTGAATTTGTTGACTCAGATAATGACGGACTACAAGACAAGGTAGATGTTTGTCCTACACAACCAGAAATCTTTAATGGGTATTTAGACTATGATGGCTGTCCTGATACTGCACTTGATTCAAATTTTGTTGATACGGATGGTGATGGCATTGCAGACAGATTTGATATTTGTCCAAGACAAGCTGAAACTTTTAACCGATATGCTGATTATGATGGTTGTCCTGATTCAGGACCAATTTTAGGTACTTACAATGACTCTGATAATGATGGCGTTTTAGATGAAGATGATTCTTGTCCAACAGAAGCTGAACGATATAATGGATACGAAGATTTTGATGGCTGCCCAGATTTTCCTCCTTACTCAATTGACAGGGATTCAGACTCTGATGGAATTTTAGATAGCATCGATGAATGTCCAACTATAAAAGAAAATTATAATAATTTCCAAGATGTTGATGGTTGTCCTGACTATGTCAACCCAACTAGTGAGGCACCAGACACTGACGGTGATGGAATTTTCGATTTTGCTGATTCATGTCCTACTCAACCAGAAACATTCAATGGCTTTTTTGATAGAGATGGTTGTCCTGATACTGCATCAGCAACTGATAGAGATTTAGATGGAATAATTGATTCTCTTGATAAATGTCCAGCGGTAAAGGAGACGTATAATAATTTCCAAGATGATGATGGTTGCCCAGACTCTGTTAGTGGTCTATCTGATTCAGACTTTGATGGAGACGGAATAATAGATTTATTAGACAAATGTGCAAAAGAACCTGAAACTTTTAATGGATACAACGACCATGATGGTTGTCCTGATATTGCGTTGATAGATTCTGATGCTGACGGGATTTTAGATTCATCAGATTTGTGTCCAGATCAACCAGAAACTTGGAACAGATATGTTGATCATGACGGTTGCCCAGATAGTATTCTAGATAATGATTCTGATTTTGACGGTATTTTAGATAGTGTGGATAAATGTATCATGGAAAGAGAACGATACAATGGGTTTGAAGATGAAGACGGTTGCCCAGATTTCCCAGATTACCTGAGAGGAGGTGATTCTGACTTTGATGGTATTGCAAATGATATTGATGAATGTCCATCCATTCCTGAAATTTATAACAAATACCAGGATGAAGATGGTTGTCCTGATTCAGTAGTTGATGGAAAGAACCGCGCAGATACTGATGGTGATGGGATTTATGATCTTGAAGATAATTGTCCAAATCAACCTGAAACATTTAATGGTATTTTGGATAGAGATGGCTGTCCAGACAATTACATTCCAAGTGCTGATAGAGATCTAGATGGAGTACCAGATGCAATTGATGCTTGCCCACAATCACCTGAAACCTACAATCAGTTCCAAGATGCTGATGGTTGTCCTGACAAGATTATAGAATCGCTGATAGTAGATTCTGACAATGACGGTATTGAAGATAGATTAGATGCCTGTCCATTTGATGCGGAAACCTATAATGGATTAGAAGATCTAGATGGCTGTCCAGACATTGACATATCATTACCTGATTCTGACGGTGATGGAGTAGCTGATGTAATGGATTTGTGTCCAACACAGATGGAAAATTGGAATAGATATATCGACTATGACGGTTGCCTTGATGTACTTCCAATCGGCAATGGATCTATTGACACTGATGGTGATAGAATAGATGATTCAATTGATCAATGTCCAAATGATAAAGAGACATGGAATAAGTATAAAGATCTAGACGGTTGCCCTGATACTCTTCCAGAACAATCAAGATACAAACATGATGCAGATCTAGATAATATCGTTAATGCTAATGACCAATGTCCTTTGGAGCCAGAAGATTATGATGGAGATCGAGATCTTGATGGTTGTCCGGATCTTTAGGAGTATTTGAATTGAAAAAATATAAAATTTTAGGATTTTTAGTTTTACTTGTTTCAACAATCGGTCTGTTTCAAACTACTGTCTATGCGCAGTCAAATGATGATGATGGAGATGGAATTCCAAATAATGTTGATCAATGTCCTAATCAGAAAGAAGACTACGATCCACAATATGGCTATAACATAGATGGTTGCCCAGCAGATTTTGTTCCATGGTATGATGCAGATTATGATGGAATTGAAGATCACATTGATGATTGTCCAACCGTAAGAGAAAATTACAATCGATTTGAAGACGATGACGGCTGCCCAGACGTGTCACCAAGTAGTGGTGCAGGAATAAAGGATTCTGATGGTGATGGTATTTTTGATTATTCTGATTTTTGTCCTACTCAACCAGAAACGTTCAACGGAATTGATGATAAAGACGGCTGCCCAGATAGTATTCTAACTCTTAGGGATAATGATAGAGATGGACTCTCTGATAACATAGATGAATGTCCAGACATTCCTGAAAATTATAATCGATTTGAAGACGATGATGGTTGTCCTGACATTGTGCCCGAGGATGAAAAATCATATACATTCCCTGATACTGATGGTGATGGAATCCAAGATAGATGGGATGCATGCATTGACGAGCCAGAGAACTTTAATGGAATTCTTGATAAAGACGGCTGCCCAGAGATTTCAGGTAGTACTACTCAAGAACGTTTAGATTCTGACTATGATTCAATTCCAGACTCTATTGATAATTGTCCTCTTGAGCGAGAAAACTTTAACAAATTTGAAGACACTGACGGCTGCCCAGATAAGTTAAATTTTACATTCAGTGATGATATTGATCATGATGGAATTTTAGATAGAAATGACTCTTGTCCATATAATCCCGAAACCTATAACAAATTTGAGGATGATGATGGCTGTCCTGATTTAATTGCAGATAACAAATTCGTTGCAGACACTGACGGCGATGGAATCATGGATAATGTAGATTTTTGTATCTTACAACCTGAAATATTTAATGGATACAAAGACAATGATGGCTGCCCAGATAAATTAAATCCAACACTTGATAGTGATCGGGATGGAATTATTGATGAACTTGACCAATGTCCCCAAGAGCCTGAAACTTATAATCAATTCCAAGACTCAGATGGCTGCCCTGATACAATTGTATCTGAATTATTGACATATCAATTCCCTGACACTGATGGTGATGGTATTCAAGATAGATGGGATGCATGCATTGACGAGCCAGAGAACTTTAATGGAGTTCTTGATAAAGATGGCTGCCCTGAAATTTCTGGCGTAACTGTAGACCCAATTGCAGATTCTGATTATGATGGAATACCAGATTATAGAGATCAATGCCCAACGATTGGAGAGAGGTATAACAAGTTCCTAGATGATGATGGCTGCCCAGATGCTGTTTCTCATGATTCTATTGGAGATGAAGATAATGATGGTATCATGGATGACGTAGACGAATGCCCTCTTGTCTCAGAGACCTACAATAGATTCTTAGACTCTGATGGCTGCCCAGACTTTGTTCCTGATTATAAATCCACATCTGATACTGATGGGGATGGAATAATTGATAACATAGATTTGTGTCCTGGACAACCAGAGACGTTCAATAACTATATTGACAATGATGGCTGCCCAGATAAATTAAATCCAACACTTGATAGTGATCGGGATGGAATTATTGATGTACTTGACCAATGTCCTCAACACCCAGAAAATTATAACAGATTTGAGGACTATGATGGCTGTCCTGATGTCGTTGTGGAAGATGTGACACCATATCAATTCCCTGATACTGATGGCGATGGAATTGAAGACAGATGGGATCAATGTATAACAGTGCCTGAGAATTACAATAATATTACTGATTGGGATGGCTGCCCTGATGTACCGGGTGCAAAATCAACTAGTCCTACGAGAATTGATTCTGATGGCGACGGATTTAATGATTCAGTAGATGCTTGTCCAACTGCTCCTGAAGTTTGGAACAAATATGATGATCATGATGGCTGCCCCGATGCAGTCCCAGAACAAGACCGATTTGTACACGACTATGATTTGGATAATATTATCAACGATAAAGACTCATGTCCTCTACAACCAGAAGACTATGATGGAGACAGAGACTTTGATGGCTGTCCTGATTATTAGGGGTCCTAAAGAATGAAAATATATTATCTTGTAGGATTTTTACTTTTTTTTATATCAATGGCTGTTATGTTGCCAGGTAGTGTCTATGGAGCAGGAATCAATGATAATGATAATGATGGAGTTCCAAATAATGTAGATAGATGCCCTCATCTTTTAGAAGATTATGATCCACAATATGGAATTAATATTGATGGTTGCCCAGCAGATTTTGTTCTATGGTATGATGTTGATTTGGATGGAATTGAAGATCACATCGATGATTGTCCAACCGTAAGAGAAAATTATAATAAATATCAGGATGAAGATGGTTGTCCTGATTCTGCACCATATGATGGAAAAAATACAGCTGATTCTGATAATGATGGCTTTGCGGATTTTCTAGATCGTTGTCCTAATCAACCAGAAACCTTTAACGGTATCGATGATAAGGATGGCTGCCCAGATGACGTTTCCTCGTTACTAGATACCGATCGAGATGGAATCTCTGACAATCTAGATGAATGCCCTGAAATTATGGAAACTTATAATCAATTTGAAGATAATGATGGCTGTCCTGACCAAATTTTTGAGTCTGATGAGATTTACACATTTCCTGACACCGATGGTGATGGTGTTCCAGATAGATGGGATGTTTGTATCGAACTAGCAGAGAACATTAATGGATATCTTGATTGGGACGGTTGTCCTGAAAATCTAGGATTTGACTCTCCTGGTTTGATTGATTCTGATTACGATTCTATTCCAGATTCAAAAGATAATTGTCCTTTTGAGCGAGAAAATTTTAACAAATTTGAAGATGATGATGGCTGTCCTGATATCGTAGATTATTTGATCTCAGGTGATACTGATGGGGACGGAATCCCAAATCAAAATGACTTTTGTCCATACAATAAAGAAACCTATAACAAGTTTGAAGATACTGATGGTTGTCCTGATATGGTACCTGATGGAAAGGCTACCAAAGATACTGACGGTGATTTAATTGTAGACAACTTGGACTTATGCCCCACCCAAGCAGAGGTTTACAATGATTTCCAAGATTCAGACGGTTGCCCCGATAAATTAACCCCAACTCTTGATAGTGACCTGGATGGAATTATTGATGTACTTGACCAATGTCCTCAAGAACCTGAAACTTATAATCAATTCCAAGACTCAGATGGCTGCCCTGATACAGTTGTATCTGAATTATTGACATATCAATTCCCTGATACTGATGGTGATGGAATTCCTGACAGATGGGATGCATGTATTAATGAACCAGAAACTTTTAATGGTTATTTAGATCGAGATGGGTGCGCTGATACTGTAATAATATCCGAAACTGCTTTAGCTGATTCTGATTATGACGGAATTCCAGATCATATTGATATTTGCCCCACAATACGAGAAAATTACAACCGCTACTTTGATGAGGATGGCTGCCCTGATGTTCTTGATTATCTAGATATGGGAGATTCAGATGGTGATGGAATTCCAAATCAAAATGATCTTTGTCAATTCAGTAAGGAAACTTACAACAAGTTTGAAGATGATGATGGCTGTCCTGATATGGTACCTGATGGAAAGGCTACCAAAGATACTGACGGTGATGGAATTATAGATAACTTGGACTTATGCCCCACCCAAGCTGAGGTTTACAATCAATTCCAAGACTCAGATGGTTGTCCTGACAAAATTGTATCAACGATAGATACTGACATGGATGGAATTGTAGATGTAATTGACTCTTGTCCAATGACACCTGAGGTTTACAACTTTTATCAAGACTCTGATGGTTGCCCTGATAGTGTTTTAGAAGAACAAACATCATACCAATTCCCTGATTCAGATGGTGATGGAATTGATGACAGATGGGATCAATGTATCTTATTGCCTGAAACTTTTAACGATTATACTGATTGGGATGGCTGCCCTGACTCAAAGGCAGCAGAATCATCTGCGCCAACCAAATTTGATTCAGATGGTGATAGGATTTATGACAATGTAGACTTATGTCCAACCAGTCCTGAAACTTGGAACAAATACCGAGATACTGATGGCTGCCCAGATATTGCACCAGAACAACAAAGATTTGTTCATGATGATGATTTGGATGGAATTATCAACGATAAAGATTCATGTCCAGCAGACCCTGAAGACTATGATGGAGACAGAGACTTTGATGGCTGTCCTGATCCATAAAATAATCCCTAGTTTTAATTTTTAATATAATAAATATACTCTAAAAACAAATTCTATATGCTTCCAAAATTTTCTAGTCAAGCTTTTCTGGCACCAATGGCAGGGGTTAGTGACCCTGCACTTAGACTTCAATGTAAAAAATTGGGTGCAGGATTAGTTGTTACTGAATTTACAAACATTCACAGCATAGTTGCAAAAGAACAACAGCTAAAAGAAAATCAAAAAACCATTCAAGAATTTATTGAATACTCTGAAGGTGAGCGACCACTATCTGTTCAATTATTTGGATCTGATCTTACAGCCTTAGAAAAAGCTGCAAAAATTGTAGAGCCTTTTTTTGATATAATTGATTACAATATGGGATGTCCAGCGCCTCACGTAACAAAACAAATGGCAGGTGGCGCACTTTTACAAGAAGCAAATCTTACACAACAAATTTTTAGCACTTTGGTAAATGCTGTGAAAAAACCGGTTACACTAAAGATTAGACTAGGTGTTACTGAGGCTAGTAGATATTTGTTCAAAGACATAGCCCAAATTGCAGAAGATGAGGGAATTGAAATGATTACACTTCATCCTAGAACTGTGAATCAGGGTTATTCTGGAAATGCTGATTGGACGATGATAAAACAGCTAAAAGAAATTTCAAATATTCCAATTGTGGGAAATGGAGATATTACAACTCCCGAGGATGCCAAAACAATGATTGATGAGACAAACTGTGATTATGTAATGGTAGGGCGAGGCGCTATGGGAAATCCCTTTCTATTTGAACAAATTGATGATTATCTTAAAACTGGAACCTATAACCAATATTCTTTTAAGAATAGATTGGATTCATTTTTTGAATATCTTCATCTCACTGAAAAATATAAAATAAAATTTGCAAATATCAAAGGACAAGCAATGAGATTTACAAAAGGAATCAATGGTGGTTCAAAGATACGTTCAAAAATTACCTTGTCAAAGAACATTACAGAACTTGAAAAAATAATGAAAGAGGCCTATCATCAATAATTTTAATTCAAATGAAATCGAATAAAAAATAAGTTTGTACAATTAAAAACTTTTTTCTTAATATGAAAATATTTTAATTAATTTCAGAAATTTTCTAAGAAATATTTAAAAAAATATTATTATTACTTATATATTTCCACTTTAAATTTAGGTTACAGCATTGGGAATTAAAAAATAAAATGGCAACCGGATATGTTCTAATAAACTGTGAATTAGGTTCTGAAGAATCTGTAATTTCTGAATTAAAATCAATTGATGGAGTAAGTGATGTACATGGTACCTTTGGTGCCTATGATATTTTAGCAAAAGTAACATCAGAACAAGTTGAAAAACTTCGTGAGATTATTACTTGGAAAATTAGAAAGATCCCTAAGATAAGATCAACATTAACTCTAATGGGAATTGAAGGTCAAGAATAGAATTTCTTGCTTTGCAATTAAAAATACAATTTTAAACCTATTCACCAAAGAATTCACTCCAATCTTTTCCAAGAATCTGGATTATCTTGTAAGCTAATCTATCCAAATTTACATTAGGTTCTGCGGTAATCAACAGAATCATATCTTTTAAAGGAAAACTCATCATAACTAATTTCTCTCTTCTTGATGCAGAATATTTTACGGCTCCCATTGCATAGTCAAAATTTTTCCTAGTTGAAATTCTCAATGCTAGTTCTCGAAAAATACTCTTTTGCTCCTCATCATTTTCAAATGGCACCAAACCATCTTGATATTTA
>JAOTVS010000051.1 GCA_029863275.1 Candidatus Nitrosopumilus sp. | reverse complement strand
CCAATCAGACTTGAATAAAGTAATGGAACATATTGAGTAATTCCAAGGACTACAAAAACGATTCCTGCAATTAGAATAATATCACGTTTTTCAAAATTCAACTAAACCAAAATAACCCAGAAATGATAAAAATGTGCCGAAGCTCAGATCTATTAGGTTACTTCATATCAAGTCATTACTCTAACTCTTCTTCATTGCTTGGCATTAATTGTATTTTATTATTTGATAATAAGGGTAGTCAAAAGTTATCTTACCTGGTAGTTTATGGTCTATTTGCTGTGGATTATAGGAAATAGAACTAGTCGTTGTGGGTTCGAAGTTTTACCAGATAAACTCCGGCACCGGCAATGCCAGCTACTACTGGCACCATCCATATCATACTTCCAAGTCCTGCAATTACAAGTGCTGATGAATTAATTGACAAAAGTTCTCCTGCAACTGGTGTTGGTTCTGGATTAAAAGAATCATTATAGGTCCAGTTTACTATATCGTGATTGCCATATGCCGCCCCTGTTCCTGCAGTAAATCCTACAAATGCATCAGTTGCTCCAATAATTGTAGCAATGTCTATTACTTTAGATAGATTGGGTGAACCTGGTTTTATCGTAGTGGGTGAAATGTACACATTCAATGTAGTACCGTCATAATCAATCCATACCTTCTGTAAACTTCCATCATCAAATCTTTGTGGAATAAAGACGCTACTACCTTGACTGTTAGTGTCTACATTTCCATTAGTGTCAATTCCAATATGGTTGGTATCTGGATCATATCCATTTTTGAAGGTATCAAATTCTACTCCAACACTTGGAGTGATACCTGCATAACCCAATCCTCCTCCTCCTCCTCCTATGGAAGATGAAACTGGTTGGACGACAAAAACAAATCCATCAGCACCTACCTCAACACCGTCAGATACTCCACCAGGATTGGTAATTCTAAATTGAAATTCTGTACTAAAATCAGCTGCATTTATTTTTGTAGATGAGAATGCACTTCCAGATTTGCCCGTTGTAGCTGGAACCAATCTTAAAACATCATCAGGATCAATGCTATTATCAACTGGGGCTGCGGCATCACCAGATAAAGTAAGACCCACTATCGATGAAAAGTCTGGAAATATCACCGTTGTTGCTAATGCATTCTGAGCCCCCACGGGAGCTAGAATAAGCATTGATAATGCAAGTATTGGCACTAAACGTTTCTGAGAATTATTAAAAATCACTAAAATTTTGTAAAATTATTAGTTTAATAGAGTTGTGTGGATAAAGCATGGATTACATATTCTAGTTTGTTCTAAACTTAACCTGATATTCTCCAGCAACGACAAATCCCTTGTTGTAATCATTACAAGTTATAGAAAAGATAAATTGAATTTTTATTTTGTTTCACAAAAATCCTAATTTAATAATAAGATAATGAAAATGGGATCGGCGCGATTTGAACACGCGATCTCTGCGTCCCAAACGCAGAATCATACCAAGCTAGACCACGATCCCAATAAATCATAAAAAATACCCAATTTAAGCTTCACAGGTACAAACCAAGGTAATTTTTAATTTCCTAATTCACTATCTTTTTAATTTGAAAAAAATGAATGAACTCAAATGACCGACGAGTATCAAATAGCATGGTGGAATCTTGAGAATTTATTTGATGAGGAAAATGCAAAAAGTCGGGAAAGTAGAATTAAATCTATTATTAAAACAGAGGTAAAAGGATGGACCAAGAAAAAATTAGAAAGAAAAACAACTCAACTATCAAAAATTATTGGACTGCTAAATGGTAGTAAAGGGCCAGATATTCTAGGAGTTTGTGAAATTGAAAACAGAAATGTTCTTCAAAAGTTAGTAGATAATCTGAGTTTTTTAGGTAGAAACTATAAAATCGCTCATGAAGAGATGGGGGACGGCAGGGGAATAGATATTGGTTTGATTTATGATTCAAAAAAATTTAAAATGACAAAAAAATTCTCTCATTGGATTATCCGACGTAACTCTTCAAGAGATATTTTACAAGTCAATCTTACAGTAAAAAAATCCAATAAAAAATTAATTATCATATGCAACCACTGGCCTTCAAGACGAGAAGGAATCACATACAGTGAACCATTCAGGATAGTTGCAGCAGACTCTTTGAATTATTTTATCCAAAAAATTCATAAAATAAGAGGGATACAAACGCCAATACTTGTAATGGGTGATTTTAATGACACCCCAAAGAACAAGTCCATTAAAGAATATGCGTTAGGAACTAGTCAACTAAAGAGAGTCATTAATGATGGTAACCCTTCTAGATTGTATAACTTGATGAGTGTTTTGCATTCCAAAAGACTAGGAACTTATTATCACAAATCCAAACCCAAACTATTAGATCAATTTTTAGCTTCGCGCGGATTTTTTATTAAAAATTCATCCCTGACAATTAAACGAGATTCTGTTAAAATTGAAGATTTTAAGGAGATTAAAAATAAAAAAAATCGCCCAAAAAAATTTGGTAGACCAAGTAACAAAACATTAGATGAAAATGGATTTAGTGATCATTTTCCCATATCGTTGGTTGTAATTGATTAGAATTTTATGAAATAATTATTAATGTACCACCAGAGGGAATAGAGATTCCACCACCAGAAAGAACAGTAGCACTAAAGCTTGAAGGTACAGTCAAGGTAACGCCACTTGGGATTGTTAAGACTACACCGTTTTGGACAATGACATTACCTGCTGCACTTGCACTTGCAGTCATTGTACAACTGGATGTTATCACCCAATTACCAACCCCAGGAGGAGTACAGGATGAGGGAATTGAGACATTATTTGCCACTTCAACTGTAATAGATGTTGCATTGTGAGACAAATATGCAACCTTTACATTGTTTACTGTGAAATTTTGTCCTAAAACTAAATTTGCCATATCCCAATCATCAGAAGTTGGTATATTAGTTGCGTTAACTATTGAGGCCTCAGCAGTTGGTTCTGCTGTTGCAGGGTGCCCTGTTTGACTAACATGGTACATTAGCAATCCCGTCTTATCGGAGGGAGTATTATCAAAAGTATCATCTATTCGTGCCTCTAAAGTGTAATAATCACTTGGCACTCCACCTCCAAATGTAATATTTGCCATAAGGTAGCCAGGTCCCGGGGATGGAGAACTTAGTTTATCCAAGGTAAATATCATTGTTTGATTATTTGATATGGTAATGATATCAGCAGGTGGTATCCATCCAGCATGACTTCTATCATAGGCAACTGGTCCTGAGGGATTGTCTAGATTACTTACAGAGATTTTGCTCATAACTGACCATGGGTCATCATATGGTCCATTTGTATATGGTTGGGGAGTTGGAGTGTGATCCCATCCTAGGGAATGTCCATATTCATGAGCAAGTACTCCGAAGCCTGCACGGTATCCGGTATCAACTGCAAAGCCGCCAATTGCAGGTGTTAAATCTGGTAGATATGAGGCAAGGAAAAATGTCTCTCCTTGAGTTGAATTAAATCCTATTGGACCAAGAAATGCAAATGCACACGAACAGCCACCTCCAGGTTCTTTAAACGAATTTCCGTTAAAAATGAAGATCACATGATCAATATCATCACCATTTGGACCAGTCTTTAGGATGTTTGCGGGACTAGTATTATTGATTGCATCATCTAATCCATTAAAATCAATTGGGCCATTGGCCAATTCAGCGATCTTTATTGCCTCTGCAGTAAAATCAAGTATTGTAGGAGTATTCAAATTATCATAGAAAGTAGTGGTGTTTCCAAGCATAGACCAATCATGTATCCCAGTTGATGTTATATTTAATGCTCCATAAGATGCACTATTGTAATAGTTTGTCAGAGAGTATGCTCCGATAGTAGAATTGAAAAAAAGATTGTTAAAATATGTCGAGTTGTGTGGTTCATTCCCAGGTAGATTTGAAAATTTTGAAAGTACTACATGGGTTTGCAATTCACTTGGAACTGCAGTTCCCCCTGTATTCGTTTGTGCAACAGCTGGATAACCTTGTACCGCTTGATCAGAAGTTAATTTTTCAATAGAATCAGCTATTATTTTCACATCACTAAATGAATTAGAGAATTGAGCAACTGTTGTATTTAGAATATGACCTCTCACAATAACATTTTCAGATAATAAATCCATTAAAGAATCGGTAGGATTTGTAAATTCCAATTGATACGGAATGGGACTGTTTGAAAGTGGATTATCAACGAATAGATAATATTTCATATCATATGTTCCATCAGGATAACTTATTTCAAGAATGTTAAAATTCCCTTCAAGTTCTATAGAGTCATCTTGATAAGGGTCTAATGTTTCACCAAAAGCCATCAAATTATTATCAATGGCACCAAAAATCAGGAATGCCAAAACAAATGAAATTCCAAAAAACCTAGACTTACTCATAATCATATTCCAAATTTAACAATAAATAACTTTATCCTATTGTCCATCCACGTTCAATGAGTTTTTCTTTTGTACTGGGTTTCACGCACGCAGGAGAGTTGTCACCAATTTTTAAGACAAGTTCAAGATGATCTCTGCATACAATTTCATCAGAAGGGATTCCAGCACGGTGCAAAGTTAGTGGGGGAAGTAAAAATTCATCATCAGGACTAAAAATTAAAGCGTTAAACGAGTATGGAGATATTTGATATTTTCCTTCCTGTTCATTTAAAAATAAAAACACCCGCTCATTGACGCTAAAGATTTTATCAGTTGAGAGTTGAATTTCACTACTTTGTGCACCGCTTCCGATCACAAAGAGTGTTTTTGATGTTTGTGGATTTTTCATAAATTTTTCAACTTTAATCTCGTATTCTGTAAACCCTTCTGATGGGTTTTCTTTAATGGATATTACATTACCAATCAATATTACTTCATTTTCTTGATATTGTTCTAGAGGTGTCTTTTGAGCTAGATAAGCAAAAGAATCATGCACCCCAAAAGACATTATAGAAAATGTCATTATCATCATTGCAACAAAAAGGCAGTTTTTTTTATTCATTCTTGTATGTTAATAACGCAATATATCCATAAAACCTTTGCATATCTTGAATGCATTAATTTTTGTCTGAAAAATTTAGCTCAAATTTTTGATTACTTCATCAAAAACAGATGCAGGTTGTGGACCGTTTATTCTTTCGATGGAGCCATCAGCACCGATGATGAAAAATGTTGGAGTCGCATCGACATTATGGAAAGCACCTACAGTATTGTTATGAGAAACTCTTTTACTATACATACCAGAGTCAAGACATTCATTGAATTTTTCGGTATCAAGACCAAGTTCTTCCGCAAAGACCTTCAGATTTTCAGTGTTTGCCCAACCATCTTCAATTCCTCGTTGATTATTGTACAAATGAGTATGATATTGCCAATACATTCCCTGATCCTCTGCACAGTATGTAGCTTGAGATGCAGAGATAGAGTCCTCACCTAACCAAGTTAAATCTAAAAAGTATAATTTTGCCATACCAGTTTCTATATAATTACTTACAATAGTTGGTTTTTCATTTTGGAACCATTGATCACATTTAGGACATTGGAAATCACCAAATTCAATTATGGTTATAGGTGCATTTGTTGAACCCTCTAGCGGTGCTGCCATTGTTACATCAATTCCCCCTGCAGAGATTATCTCCACAGTATCATCAATTGTTCCATTTTCCATAGTATCGTCCATTGTTACATCTTCCATAGTATCGTTCATTGTTCCATCTTCCATAGTATCCTTCATTGTTTCATCTTGCATAGCATCATCCATAATTGTCGCTGTTTTTGTTATTGTGCCCCAACCAGTAAGTTCTAATTTCATTGCAGTACTTGGTGTTACACATGCTGCAGTGCCAGAAGATCTTAACATCAAATCAAATCCTGATTTACATATAACATCTTCAGCAGCAACTCCCATTGCCATTTGCTTATGTGGAGAATTTACATTTCCACCGAAAACTACAGATGAAGAAATCAATCCAATTGCAAATAAACCAAAAATCATAACAAAGAGAATATTCTTCATGTGATGAATTAGAATTTTTGATACAATTTAACCCTTTTTCAAATTTTATCATTATCAAAATTTAATTAAAAATGTATCCGATATTTCTGACAGATAATCATTTTAAAGGCAATTTAAGGAACAAACACATTGCAAATAGAAGAATATATCAAAGCAGGCAAAATCGCATCTGAGGTCCGGGAGTTAGTTCGAAGAAAAGACTGGATTGGTAAAACAGTTTTTGAAATATGCGAAGAAGTAGAAAATGAAATTATTAAAAGAGGTGCTAAATGTGCATTCCCAGTAAATGCAAGTATTAACGAGATTGCAGCTCACTATACTGCAGAGCCAAATGATCCAATAACAATTACGGATACAGATTTGGTGAAAATTGATCTTGGCGCACAAATTAACGGATTCATTGCAGATACTGCTGTAACTGTGTGTTATGATCCAAAGTACGATAGTCTGGTACAGACCGCAGAGGAGGCATTGGAAAAGGCAATGTCAATGATTAAGATAGGTGTTAAGGTAAGTGACATTGGAAGAGCAATCGAATCTACAATAAAACAAATGGGATTAAAACCAATTGTAAATCTTAGTGGGCATTCATTGGGCCAATATACGATTCACGCAGGAAAGACCATTCCTAATGTCTGGTCGATTGGTGGATTTTCTTTATCAGGGGATTCAGCCTATGCATGTGAGCCATTTGTAACAACGTCAGAGGGAGGAGGTTTTGTAAGAAACGGAAAAATAAAAAACATTTTTGCACTAAATTCAAGAAAAAAAACAAAAAATGAAGAAGCAGATAAATTATTGGATTTCATATGGGAGAATTTTAACATGCTTCCCTTTGCATTACGATGGATAACAAAACAATGGGAGGAAAAAGAAGCAAGGAGTCTTTTAGATATTTTAATTAAAAAAAAGGCAATACAGGCATATCCCATACTGGTTGAAATTCACGAGCAAAGAGTCGCCCAAGCTGAGCATACGTTTATTCCAAATGAAACTGGGGTAACAGTAACCACCCTTTCTCAATAAAGAAAATTTTTCAACAAATTGATCAAAGGCTGGAAAATTTAAAGATAATTTATTTTTGTCTAATCCTCAATAGATTCACCAAAGATTTTCTCTATTTGCATAGTACCTTCACACGAATTACATTTTATCGTATTTGCAAAAAGATAATCACCTTCTTTAAAATTTCTTTTTTTTTCAAAGCTGCATGATGGACATTTCTCTATAGTATATGCAATTGTTATTTTTTCTTTTGAAAACATTATTGAGATACACCTATAGTATTACCTACACCAATTAGCAAAATAGACTGTCCAGGTTTTGTGTTTTCATGAATCATTTCATAAACTTGTGAGCGAACATTGTCTGCCTGATTAGCAATGTCTTTGGTCATTAAATTTATAGCTTCTTTTATGGATTGTTTAATTACAATCGCAAAAATTGGAATATCGTTTTTAGTGGCAATATCTTCAATAACAAATCTTTCAGTACCAATACCTCCAATTGCTGCTCCAAAACCCTGAGCAGTGATTGCAGAATCTTCACCCTCCATTTTTAGTGCAGCATCAACCATTATGATAATATCCGGCTTATTTTTTGAAACTATTTTTTCCACGGCATCCCCAGGTCTGCCAACACTTGAACCAGGACCCTCTGCTTTTAGTAAAAATAATTTTCGTTCGTCATATTCCTTCTCACCGACTACAGTTTGAAATGCAACAGTTTCTTTTTTTGTATCAAGCATCATTTTTCCAACTACCATTGGTCCAATCCCATCACCTACTGGCTGTCCTAATTTAAAAGCAGGAATTGCTTTGGATATGGCTTCTGCTTCTTCCATGATAAAGGGCAAAATCATCTGTAGAGGTAAAATTAATGGATAGTTGTTCTGTTTTTTAGCTGTCAAATACATGTGATTAATTATTTTGTAAATCATATGAAGTGATGTTGCAATTTCAAGTAAAGTGGTAATTTTACTTAATTCGATTTCATCCGTAGATGGGGATAATGATTTTACATGATTTCTTGAAAAATCCTCTCTTGCCCTTACAGTGTGTCTCACCTTATCGACTATTCCATTAGGATCCATATCCACAGGCATTATTGTAAAATAATCCAAAAATCGATCAAGCCTTTTAGTGGGATCTTCTTTTGGATTCATAGATGTCTTGACGTATTCAATTAGTTCCTTGCGTGCCTCAGTCCTATACAAATCCAATTTTTTAATCCCTTTTTTTATTTCACCAGAAGTGACCTGTAATTGAATTCGTTGACCATAAAAAATGAAAAGTATTATCGGCAGGATCCAAATTAGCATCATTAGAGGATTAGAATCATCGCCAAATCCAAACAATTGATCAAAATCAATATTAGTTAAATCCACCATTATCTCTGCAAATGGGGATCCAAATTAAAGGATTCGTATAATTTTGGAATTTATCATTAAACCAGATTAAACCAAGGACTAAATCAGAAAATAACTAACGCCAAAAACTATAATTCTAATCTTTTCGAGCAACCTTTTGAATTAAACAAAGTAAAAGATATGAAGTGGTTACAAATCAAGAAACAGACCTCAAAAAATTTTAGAAAAAATATCGAGATTAACTATTTCTAAAGTCTGCTAAAATTATATTATTTAATTGGACTTCCTAATGGAACATCCTCATTAACTGTCAGCCAAAAGGGTTTATCGTCAACATCTGCTGCCAATAGCATAGCATTTGATTCAACTCCTGCCATTTTCTTTGGTTCAAGAT
>JAOTVS010000050.1 GCA_029863275.1 Candidatus Nitrosopumilus sp. | reverse complement strand
ATGATTCTTCTAAAACACAGCCTGAAGAAATTAATCTTTCAGATAAAACTCTGATAAAAAATGTAAAATGGACGGTGCATCTTGCCAACAAAAAATCCTCTTGGTTTCATTTTACAGAGTTTAAGGGAGATTTGATGTTGGGCCCACATAATACCTACGAAGGAAGAACCGACGGGAGAGATGCAGACAAACGAAATCGTGATATTAAAGGAAAAAATCGAAAAAATCTCATAATTGATTTCGGTCCTCGTTCTGTAGATTCTCCAAATATGAGATTACAATTTATGAATAACAAAGAGGACATACCTAATGGGTATCCATTTTCTGCAGCTTGGCACCAACGAGATCACAGTCCAATATATGGAAAGCGCGTGGATTTTCTGGGTGAAGTTATTACAGATTCTAAAAACAATCTTGTTGTTTTAGGGGGACATGGAAACTCTGGAGGAGATGAACTCTTTAGCACATTTGCTGGCGGTGAAACATGGTATGATGATATTTCAGACGGTCCAGTAATTTGTGAGATTACATTCTCTGATGATTCAAAAATTGTTCTTGATGCTTGGGTAATTGTGGGTTCGCCCAAATTTGCCCCAGAACTTGTAAACATTACAACTCTTGATGATGTATTGTTTGATATGGCTGTGCAATATTTCAATGCGGCTCCCGAAATATATTCTAAAGAAAATGGTTGGAATCAAGATTATGAGGTGAGCTTTGAGCGAGATATCCAGCCAATAATTAAGAGAATTGGAGGTTATCGATGGGTGGCTAATGTTCCCTCAATGATGGATTTTTGCATGCCCTCCTTTGATTTACGAGATAACTCACCAGAAAATCTTTCAAATCGTAAAAACTATTTTGAGTATTTCAGAAAATCTGGAGACCAATATTGGGGTGTTGGTGGACAATCAGAGCAACTTTTCTCCAATAATGACAATTACCTTGAAGGAATTCCGCTAATGCCACTTAATGCTGGATCTAATGCTGTTAGCAATAAGGTTCCAGATAAATTTGTAGAACTCTCAAGAACTCAATATTTCTTTTTAGAACAGTGGGCAAAAGGAAAGTTCACTGTTGAGAAAACTGATCATGCTTTTGGGATTTTTAATATGGACCGGGTAGATGTTGGAAATTGTGCAGGTGCACCTCTATGCCCAGGAATTGAAGTAACATGGAGTATAAAAAATCCCACAATTTTTGAAAGCCCATACAAAATAAAGCATAAAAACAAAAATCAGGAGACTGGAGAGATTGATCAAAATTATTATTTTGAAAATGGTTTGGATCCTGATTGGGATGAAACTGCCCTACCAGGAGAACTTGGTGGAGGATGTGAACCTGGAGACCTAACTAAACGAATGGCAGATCCATGGATGTCGGATCTTTTTGAATGCAACATTAATCACATTAATTTTACTGATGCTGATAGAGTGATAACAGCAGGATTTCAGCTTGAAGAGCCTCCTACTTATCTAGCCTATTGGTGGCCACCTCAGAGTCCATGGGATGTAATTCTTGGAGTATCAGATCCTGATGAGCCTGATCCTCGTAAAAGAAAAGAAAAAGTCATAGCTGAGCTGAAAGCAGCGGGAGCATCCTCAGGTCAGCAAGTAAATTTCATTAGAGGTGTTCATAATCATATTGAGATGGTCTATGCCTGGAGCTATCTTGGGTTTATTGTCAATCAAAACCAAGGAGAAGACAGAGAAGATTATCCCTACTTTGTAGAAAAAGAAAGAAATCATGAAGAGTTTGAGGTGTCAGCAGTAGCTGTGGCAAACAAAATAAATATTGTAGATCCTTTTGGCATAAGATTAGAATCAGGGTATCACCTAAAAAAGGATATTATTGAATTTAGTGAAGATGGAAAATGATTCCACACGAATTGATGTAGCTATAATTGGTGGAGGGCCTGCAGGATGTGCTGCAGCATTAACTCTTCTCAATCAGACATCACTAAAAGTAGGAGTATTAGAATCGACAAACTATGAAAACTTTCGAATAGGTGAGTCAGTATCTCCTAATTTTCTTTCATTGTTAAGATATCTCAAAATAGAAAACAAGTTTTCCCTAGAGATGCAGATACCATCACATGGAATTGACACGGCTTGGGGTAGCACTCATTTACGAACAAGGGATTTCTTTTTTACAGGGCAAGGCAATGGTTGGAATCTTGACAGAAAAAGATTTGATAAAATGCTTGCAGATGAAGTAAAAAAAAGAAATGGAGTTATTTTTACCTCCACAAAAGTTGTAACCCAACAAAGAGAAAAGAAAAAATGGAGTTTATTTGTAAAACAGGAAAATGAAAATATAACAAAGATTGTTTCAGATTTTGTCATTGATGCCAGTGGAAAAAATGCTTCTTTTGCAAGAAATTTAGGTTCACGGTGGAACGTTTTGGATTATTTGGTAGGCATTGCAGCAATTTACAAAATAAAGGATTTTGGTGAAGGTCAACCATATACATTACTAGAATCCGATCCAGATGGATGGTGGTATTCTACATTAATTCCACACAAGAGGAGAGTTGTTGTGTTTATGACGGATAGTGATATTGCAAAAAAAAGAGAACTGCAAACGTTAGAAAACTGGAATAATTCTCTAAAAAAAACTCTACATATTAAAAAAACTATTAAAAATGCCGAATTAATTAAGAGACCCGCTATTTTTCCAGCATATTCTCAAATTATACACAAAATTGGCAATTCTCTTTGGGTACCTGCAGGAGATGCCGTAGCTTCCTTTGATCCTCTATCATCAATAGGAATTGGTCATGCAATAGTTTCAGGAATAGAATCTGCCCGAATTGCATTTGACACGATACAAAATGATGGGACTCTAGGAGATAGATATCTTGACAAAGTTTATGGGAATTTTCAGCAATATCTAAAAAATAGAGAATATTTTTATAAAATTGAAAAACGCTGGGAGAATAATTTATTTTGGAAACGGCGGCACCATTTGGTAAATGAAAATACTCTCTCCAATTCTTCCAAACTAGATAAACCAGAAAAAATAGTATAAAATCGTAAAACTGACAAAATTTATCAATTTTTAATGTATACTTTTTTCTAATTAGAACTAAAAAATTCTTTAAGATCATTTTTTACTGTATTTTTATTTAGATCTATACCACTTTCTTTAAGGATTTTTTTCATCTCTGCAGGTAAATGCATTAATGGATAAGGGTTTATTTCATCCTCTTGATTTATCCACTCTTTTAAGCTAAACCAACTAGTTTGTAATGAATGTTGATCTTCTGGGTAAATTTTTGCGTAACCCCACATCATTGTGATTGCATAATTGAAATAATCCCGATAATATTCAAAAAAATCTTGTGGAACCTTTTTTTTTTCAATAAGAAACATTATCCGATCACATAAGTCGATATAGTTGTATGCATAAACAATGCACTGCTCTTTGCCTTTTAATGTTAATTCCTTTTCAAGTTGTTTAGTAAATTCAATATCAGTATTTTTTACAAACTCTAAATAATTTACATTTTTACTTTGTCTAATTGTGAAAATTAGCGTGCCTATACTTACAACTGCTACAATTATTGTTCCTATCCCAAGAAAAGTAAGAGCATCATTAAAAAGATCAGTTTGTAAATAGAAAAAAGAACTAAGCAATTATTTTAATCATCCAATCCACCGAAAATAAAGAGAAAAACAAGTTCTTTTTTAACATTATAAAATCTATGAATAACTTTGGGCGGAATATGCATTGCCATTCCAGGTGACACCTCATAATCTTTTTTGCCGATTTTAAGAGTAGCATGCCCCTTGACAATATAGTAGATTTCTCCATTTTTATGTGCAGGCTCTCCATAATCATCACCTTTTTTGAGTAATTGAATACCCATGGATAGCTTCTCACCCCTGACAAATGTTTTGAACTTTTCATCACCTGTTTTCTTTTTAAGAGCCTCCAAATACTGGTTGGTATCATGTGAAAATTTGCTAACCAATATTTTTTGGTTTTATTATTAATTAATAAAGATGCCCATATCCCGTTTTTGATATTTATAGACAGTGTATTTACTAATATTGAAAATTTGGATTTTTCATAGATAAAGACTTTATTAAAAAATTAATTAAGCATAAATTATTCTAAATTTCATGGAGAGAAAATTAAGATCTCTTGTAAAGACCTTAATTTATCGAATGGTGGCAATTGCAACCATCGGAACATTGACTTATTACTACTCTGGAGACATTTACACAGTTACAACAGTGGTAATTATTTACAATGCTATTGCATGGTCTTTTTATTATTTCCATGAGAGAATTTGGAATAGAATTCAATGGGGAATAATAAAACCTGACCTTGACAAATAGTCGAATTGGAGAACTTAAAACAAAAATTTTGTTAAAAAAAATTTAAAATTAAAAAATAGTTTTAAAAGAGTTCATCAAAAAGTAGAAAAGATTAATTTTATAACCCAGCAAAGAAAAATAAGATCTTGGAACCACAAGAGTTTTGGCAAAAAAAAATTGAAGATTTTAAAAGAAAGAAAGATTTTGAAGCATGTTTAGAATATTCAAACAAAATTAAAGAGTTAGAGGATGCAAGGAATAAACCAGAATTTTGGAATAAAAAAGCATTAGCATATTTTGAAATTCAAGAATTTAAAAAGGCGTTGGATTATTTTGATAAGGATTTAGAAATTAACGGACAAAGTTTTGACACTTTATATCAAAAGGCAATTGTATTTTATTTTTTAAAAAATAATTCTGAAGCCAATGAGTGGTTTAATAGGGCTTGGCAAATAAAATACTCTAATTATCTAAAAACAAAAGAGCAAATTCAAACTCTAAAAGAGCATAAAGAATTTGAAAAATCCGTAATACATTCAAAAAAATTAAAACAAGTAGAAGATCCTCCTTTTCAATTTTGGTATTATCAGGCTCTTGTCTTGACAGAATTAGGTAAATATCAAGAGGCAATAAAAAGTTACAATGAAGCTTGGGCTAGAAAACAGGACGACCCCCTAGTCTTGTTTAATAAAGCCAAATGTGAATTTCTGTTTGGAAAGAAAGATGAGAGTTTTAGCACTCTAACAAAGGCTTGTGCAATGGATTCGAGTATAAAAGAAAAAATTCAAGCAGAAGCAATTTTCTCTGAGACCGTTAAATTTAACCAATTATTCAGTTGAGTATATAGTATAACAAAATTATCTTACCATTCTAGGCGTATTAGATCTTTATTTTTTACATTTTTAATTGAACTCCATTTTATTCTTGTAGTAATTCCTCTTTTTAGTTCAATTTCTCCTTGTAGGGATTTTTGTCGTTCCTTCATAGTTAGAGAATAAAGTTTGGGATGTGAAATATCGCTATTTGAAGGAAAAATAAACTCGATTAAAAGATCATCTATATCCACCTGATAAAATTCTTCAAAAAAATTATTTGATAATTCCGTTTCATATGTGATTGTATATTTAGAATTTTGATCGTTACGAAATACTGATTTGTTTAATTTCAAACTAAATTCTTTTTTATTATCTGTATCTAGGTAAATACCTCCCGTTTCTAGACTATTTTCGTTCTCATCCTTTGCTTGTAAATGAAGATCTGAAAATGATTTTTTATAATCTGTATGAATGATTTCAAATACTTCAGTGATTGGATCCTCTGATTCGTTTTGAAAACTAACTGTTTTTGAGATTTTACAAAGATTGGTTTTGGGATTTTTCAAATTTACAATCAAGTTCAAACGATTGAATCTAATCGAGGGTGGCCCATCTGAAATTTTTTTTTCAATTTTACTTGTAATTAATCCCTTTTGAGGCCTGTCTGAATTTCCAAAAGAGTCACCATATGCCGAGTAAACTAACAACACCTCACCATGTTTGATTTTAAAATCATGTATTGGATGTATTATCCCCCTATATTCATCAGATACCTCAATAAGACTTTCAGCCATAGTAGCCGTGATTAAAATGTGTCCAGCGTCTCCTGCATCCATTACTCTTCTTGCCATAATTATTCCAGGACCCCAAAGATTCATGGTTCCATTTAGATCATTTACAAAAAACACATCTCCGCTATGACAACCGATACGTACTTGAATTTGTTCAGTTTTGCCTTGATCAAGATTATATTTATCAAGTTTTTTGTGTAACTCCATTGCTAGTTTTAGTGGTTTTTCAAGGCCAGACAAAAAAGCTATCCACATTCCATCTCCAGTGGGGAAAACTATTTTTTCTTTATCAATGGTGTTTTCATAAGTTTTGCATTGTGCTATGCTTTTATTCAAAATTTTAATTTTCGATGATTGTGTTATAGTAGAAAGCGAGGGGTTTGAAAGACCAACTATATCAATAAAGAAAAAAGATGCATGCATCATATCATCAGGGATTTTCAAAGTTGTGGATTTGAGTAAATGAGGTTAATAAAAAAGTAAGGTAAGTTATCAGATAATTATCCCCTTGGGTAAAAAACAATGCAGACTGTTGGGCCCAGGGACTAATCTCTGATGATGGTTTTGTAAAGGGAATACAATATCTAGTTGAAATTGGAATCATTGGAATTTAATTTCCACTTTTTTAATTTCAAAAATTAATTCCAAAAATGTATCGCTTTGACGTGTTTTTCGATACTTTCAGGTTGAAAGTGTTCCCCACAAGAAAGACATTCAAAGGATTCATCCATAATATTTTTTTCGCTTTATCAGTTATAAACAAATCTCTCACTTGTCAAATGTAGGCCTATTCTCCGAAAATCATATTTGAAAGAAATTCATTTTCCAACGCCTCGAAATTGTTGTGAATTTCTGTGCCATTTTTAGTCATGTAACCTGTTAGTAATAATTGCTAATAGAGTATGGTTAGCTAGATATGAAAAAAGTTATCAGAATAGCTAATGAATCTATAAGTAAATTTTGTGCCTAATATTATCTGATGACAAACAATCTAATGGAGACTGAAGAATATATTCAATCAAAGGAATTCTTTGATTACTCAAATCCAAAACAAATCCGACAAAAAGTAACTTTGGATGCTCTGGGAAAAGATAGAGAAATAACTCCTTCTGTTTCTGATTATTTGGTGGCTTTTTCAACCCGTTCTCAGAGTTATTGTGTAGGATATGTAGACATAGTAAATTCTACAAAGATCGCAGCTGCTTTGAGTCCAAGCAAATTGTCTCAATACTATGAGATATTTCTAAATTCCATGTCCAAAATTATTGGAAAATTCAGTGGCAAAGTAATCAAAAATATCGGAGATTGTTTATTGTATTATTTCCCAAACTCAGTCAACGGCTCTGAGGAGGGATTGGCAAGCTGCATAGACTGTGGTCTTGCAATGGCAAAGGCTCAAAAGATAATATCAGATGAAATGGAATCAAAAAAGTTGCCAAAACTAAGATACAGAATTAGTTCGGATTTTGGAACCGTAATTCTGATGAATACTAGTATCTCCTCTGCAGTTGATTTGATTGGACCTTCGGTAAACATGTGTGCAAAAATCAACCGCTGTGCTGGTAGTAATGAGTTTGTTATTGGAAATGACCTAAAACAAGTCGTAAAAAAATTACCAGCATATCATTTTGGTGAGGTTGAGGGGTTTGATTTAGGATTCAAGTACCCTTACCCAGTGTACAAGGTGGAATCCTCATATCGATAATCTTGCAAACTTTATCCTTTTAATTTTGATTCCTGAAAGCTAGTTGAATTTTTCCATTGGTCGTTAAAATAATCCAAGCACCATTCTCTAAATTCAGAGGCAGTACTAGTATACATCTCACTTAGATCCAATTCACCATCTTTATTTTGAAAAAATACACCTCCTTCTTTGTCAGTAACGAGCAATCCAATTACTATGTTTTTAGAAATTCGTCGTTCTAGATTGCCATCAGTCACGTATTTTTGAAATCCCTTTTCCTCAAAAACTTTTTTCCTGTTTTCTGGAACGATTGTGTTTGCAGAAAAAATAGATCGTATTAATACTTTATTTTCTAGTTTTTTTGAAATTACATCAACTATTTCTTTAGAATATGGTACTTCAGATAAAATGTTAAAAATAAATTCATCTGCTTCCTCCTGAATTTTCTGCAATTTTTCTAATACCTTTACAAATCCCTTAACCCTTTTTTTATCTTGGAGGGCACCTAGTCGTTGGATAAATTTTGAATTGACGTTACCTAAAGAATGTGAATTAAAAAAATCTTTATCCTCTGAAACAAAATTAATTGATGGGATTTGTACCATAACTGCTTTTCCAAAAGTTGTTAATTCAAAATTACCATCAGGGTTTTTTACAATTAATCCACTTTTTGATAGTCTTCCTACATTTCGATGAACTTCAGGATTAGTCGCACCCAATAGTTTTGCTAGTTTTGAGATATTTAGATTTCTATCAGATAAATTTTTTAAAATATTTAGTCTTTGTTCGCTGGCCAATTCTAAAAAATTATTTGCGATTTGCTCAGTATTCAATTTCCCAGAAAAGGTCTGTTTCATCTTACCTAAGTATTTTTTTAATTTCTAGGATTCTGGCCAGTTTCCACCACACTCAAAACATATGCCTCTTAATCCGTTGTATCGTAAATCTTCAATTATAGATGCAGTTGAATGACATGACGTACATTTTACATATCCCAAAGTGCGCATAAACAGTATTGTTCATTAATAGATATTAAAACTGCTTCAAATCAGAGCTAAATTCTTAACAATTTAGCTAATTGGAGGTTTTTTCGAATTATTTAATACCAAATGGCCCAATTTTAAATACAGAATATGCTTGACTGATAAAATACCAGAAGATCTGATTTATGCATCTTTT
>JAOTVS010000103.1 GCA_029863275.1 Candidatus Nitrosopumilus sp. | reverse complement strand
TCAGATCGATTAATTCCATCAATTATTTTATTTTTATCAGCACCTAAATCAATCAATGAACAAAGAAGCATATCTCCAGATATGCCTGCAATTTGGGGATCAATTACAACAACCATGATTAAAAATTGTGAAAAATACTTATAAATTCGACTAATATATCGTGAATTCCATTAGATTTAATTATCTAAAAATTACATCGATTTTTATGATTACAATTATCGGTTCTGGAAAAGTGGGTGGAGATGCTGCGTTATTTTCTGCATTAAAGCGATTAGATGATCAAATTTTGTTGTTGGATGTAGCTAAAGGACTGCCCCAAGGAGAAGCAATGGATATCAATCATATGTTATCAGAGCAAGGAATCGATGTTGAAGTAAAAGGTTCAAATGATTTTGCGGATATGAGAGGTTCAAATGTGGTTGTGGTTGTGGCAGGTTCTGGAAGAAAACCAGGAATGACAAGGATGGATCTTTTGAAAATCAATGCATCAATTGTAAAAAGTGTTGTTGAAAATGTTAAAAAATATGCAGATAACTCCATGATAATTCCAGTAACAAATCCACTTGATCCAATGGCTTACATTACATACAAAGTATCAGGATTTGATAGAAGTAGAGTATTTGGAATGGGAGGAATGCTAGATTTATCAAGATTTAGGCAATTCATTCATGAAGCAACGGGACATTCTCGTGATTCTATTAGAGCATTAGTAATTGGTGAACATGGGGAAAATATGTTGCCACTGCCAAGATTTTCATCAGTATCAGGCATTCCATTATCATCCTTCCTTCCAAAAGAAAAATTAAATGAATTAGTTCAAAACACGAAACAAGTAGCAGCTAAAGTAATTGAATTAAAAGGTGCCACAGTACATGCACCAGGTAATGCAATTTCTGCAATTGTTGAATCAGTTGTAAAAGATAGAAAACAAGTCATCCCAGTTGCAACATATCTTGATGGAGAATATGGTCATTCAGATGTTACAATAGGAGTTCCAGCAATAATTGGAAAAAAGGGTGTAGAAAAAATAATTGAATTAGACCTAAATGATGAAGAAAATCAAGTGTTTGAAAAAGCAGTTGAAAGTGTAAAAGGTGCCATCTCAGGTATTGAGATCTAAGCCTTTTTTTATACTAACAAAGAAAAAACACCATTGGAAATTTATGAAATTTTAGAATCAGTGAAAATAGGAAAAATTTCAATAAATAATGCAAAAAAGCTTTTGTCATTATATTCAATTGAAGAGGTAGAAGGATTTGTCAAAATCGACATCAACCGAAGAAAACGTAGAGGAATTCCAGAAGTAGTTTTTGCGGAAAATAAAGAACTAATTGAAATTAAAAAAATTGCAAAAAAAACACTAGAGAAAACAAATTCAGTAATTATTTCAAGAATTAAAAAAAAAGACTACCCAAAAATTATAACATTCGCAAAAAAATTAAAAGTAAAAATCAAGACTGGAAAAAATTCATCATCACTGTTACTATTTAAAAAACCAATTAAATTTCACGGAGGAAAAATTGGAATTATTACTGCAGGTACATCGGACATAGGAGTTGCAGAAGAATCCAGATTAATGTGTGAAGCAATGAATTGTAAATGCATTACAAGTTATGATGTAGGAATTGCAGGCATTCAAAGAATTTTTCCAATTTTGAAAGAGATGATTGATGAAGAAGTAGATTGCATAATAGTTGCTGCAGGAATGGAAGGAGCTTTAGCCACTCTAGTATCCACATTAGTAGACATACCAATTATAGGAATTCCAACATCTGTGGGATATGGATATGGAGAAAAAGGTATAGCAGCACTTGCATCAATGCTTCAAAGTTGCTCGTTAGGATTATCAGTTGTAAATATAGATAATGGGATTGCAGCTGGCGGGATAGCAGCAAATATTGCTAATAGAGCAATTAAAAAAAATAATTCTAATTAAAATTATAAGATTGGCATCCTCGTAAATGATATATAACATACCTAAACGATGTCTGGTAATTGGCTGGCAAACGTATTGTACTTACTGCTGATCGTAGTTTAATGACAAATTATCGAGGAA
>JAOTVS010000072.1 GCA_029863275.1 Candidatus Nitrosopumilus sp. | reverse complement strand
TATCAGTAATTGCTAGACATAATGCATGATTTGGGTTTGGTACACATGGGTCATTATCATCAGCATCAGTATCTGCAAAGGTTCCATCATTGTCATTATCTACAGTTTCACAAGAACCGGGTGAATCTCCGTGAGCTAAATGTTTAAGGTATGCTTCCATTGATGCTGAAAGTGTTTTACCTTGATGACAAACTAGAAACATCTCTGCTTGAGCATCAACATTTAACGAAATTCCTGGAAAATATAAAATTGAAAATACAAAAATTGTAAATACAAAGGTTGTCTTGGTGTTCGTCATGTGTAATTTAATAAGACATCTAAAATGTATTAAAGGTAATTTTGTGTCAAGCGGATTTTTTACAGATTCTAGAATTTTGTGAGTACAAATGTATATTGTGTAATAGAGTTGTGTTACACATTTTTGTAAATGAAATCTGGATTGGACTTTCATAGTTTTAAAAAGAGATTTGATTCATTTAGTTAAGACGATGTCCACTGTCAACAAACTGTTTATTATAGATAAATTTCCGAAATTGGGAAATTAAACATAGTTTTAAATCAGAAAATGTTCAAATTATAATTTCAAAATATAATTTGTTTATCAAACAGCATTTTTGGAACCAGATTCATCTTCGGATTCTTTAGGAAAAAATTTTAGCTTTATGAGGTATAAAGTACTCAAGACAATTTCAACAACCATGGCAAGTATCATAAACGATGCAATCTGAATAATAAAAGTAGGAATTTCAAGTAATCTTGTTAGTGTATCTGAAAATGAATAAATTTGTGGATTAAGTAGGAAAATACCTAATAAGGTAAATGGTATTAACTTTGCAATATCTTTTGAAAGATCTTCATTATAGTATGCAGCCATTCTAATTGCAATAATCAATCCACTGGAAACAAGAAAGATTGTTTCAGTTGGCATGTTTTGAACCAACAGGAACATAAATGATGAATATCCTAGAAACCAGAGAAATATTATGAATGGGAAAATAAATAATTTAGTTGTAATAAATGCAGCGACCCTAGGAGCTAAAGACTTTTTTTCCCCAGAAGATTTGAATGTTACTTGTGCAAATTTTTTTCCAATCCCAAAAGAAAGTATGTCTCGATGGGATAGAAATTTGTAAAAGTGATAAACAAATATTCCATAAATCACCATGCCTATTGAAAAACCAATAAGATCATAAATTGAGGACTCTGCAATAACATCAAAAAATAATTTTTCAAAGTAATCAAGAAGAATAACCCCCATATCTTGAGGGTTAGCAAGAATTTTATCTATAAGATTAATTTTGAATACTTTTTCTCCAATTTGTGATTCTATTTTTTTAGTTTCTGTGATTAATTGGTCACCACTAACCTGGAGTGTTTGTAAATCATTATTTTGATCAAATCCTATCAAAGAATTACTCACAGTCAAAATTGCTACTAAAAATATGATTGTAAAAAATATGTATTTTCTCAAATCGTTTAGGTTTCTACATTCGGTAATTTATCTCTCCCTATAGAACTAAACCAAATTTTGAAAATATTGTATTTCAAAAATCCTTGTTACAATACAAAAAATTAAAAAAATAGTTTCCTAGTTTAGAACTATTTTAAAAAAACAATATTCCTAATATATAACTAAAATCAACAATTTATGAATTAGTTTGGTGTTAGTCGATAAAAAAATTCTTGGGGGGGGATTGGCTATGCTTGCCGTAGGTATGATTCTGCTAGTAATTATCAATTCATCTGTTCCTGCAGGAAAACCTGGGATGACTGCAGAGGAGATAATCGATCTTGCAGAAAAGGAGCAAGAAAATAAGGACATGAACACCCTTGCCAGTATTTTGACAGGGTTGGGATTTTTATTGGTACTAATTAGTTTTGGAGCAAGAAGAAAAAACAAAGAGAGTGCAAAAAAAACCGAAAAAAAACCAGAACACTAATTTTAGAAACATGTTTAAAAAAAATTAAGAAAATCTCCTTTACAAATTATTTAAACTGACTTAAGATTAATCATTAATGTTTTTTCTTAAAATAATTTTCAAGGAAAAGGATCCTTAATTTCTATTTTAGATGTCTCATTAACAATAGTTTTAGAAACAATTTCAGCCCCCTTTACAACATCAGATCCATTTACCTTTGAAATTGCATTCTTTGCAGAATCAACTGTTTCAGTAACCGTAGGCGATACAAGTTCAAAAACATTAGTGTAAAGAAACACAACAATTACTGCAACTATAGCAACTGCAATCCCAACGTATGTTCCTTTCTTACTCAAAGTTTATCAGGTGACTTTAAAGTATGAAGAATATAGATGTAATGTTTTTTTATAACCAAATTAAATAATGGATCCTAGTTTTTGAAAAAAATAAAAAGGTATGTGATTATTTGGTACAGGTAATTTTTAAAAATTCTAAAAAATTTTTTAAGATATCTCTAAAATGAACAGATTTCTAAAATACAAGAGGAAAGGAATATTGTATAACAACTTTGATCCATGCAGAAATTAGCATCTATCCGATTGCAACCCCTACTACTAGCGTTAGTTTTTACATTGCCAAGGCAATTGAATCCATTCAAAAAATTGAAGGGCTTAGGTATGAAATCAACCCAATGGGAACGGTTTTGGAGTCAGATAGTATTGATAAAATTTATGAGGCATCAAAATCAATTATGGAGACAGTTCATAATCTTGGCATAAATAGAGTAGAAGTGATTTTGAAGATTGATTCTAGACGGGACAAGGATAAAAAAATGAAAGAAAAAATTGAATCTATAAACAAATATTTAAAAAAATAATATTCAATTCTAAAATTTGTTTAGAACATTAAAGAAAGTATCACGCTGCACAGGATCACGGCCAATCTCTTTCACCATAACTTCCAAGTCATGAATCGAAGATGCAGTTGGTTTTCCTGCTGCCCGATATACCTCCTCAGAAAATGCAGTTCCAACTAAATCACTTCCTCCATTTGATAGTGCTACTTGAGCAAGTTTCTTGCCATATGCCACCCAGTAGACTGAAATATTATTTAGTACATTTGCCAGCATTAATCTAGATACGGCAGTTATCTTCAAATCATAAACTGAGGAACATTCACTGTTTACCAAATGTTCTTGTTCAAGTTCAGTATTATCCAGGCTGAATTTTAATGGAATGAGTGTAATGAAACCTCTAGTTCTTTTTTGCAATTCTCGTATCTTCAGCAAATGATCAATTACGTGTTCTTGTTTTTCAATATGTCCATAAAGCATTGTTACATTGCTTTTGATCCCCAGATTGTGTGCCTCTTCAATAGTATCCAGCCACTCTTGTCCTGTGCATTTTCCTCTTGCAATCTTTGGCCTGATTTCAGGATGAAATAGTTCTGCACCACCACCTGGCATGGAATCAAGTCCAGCATCTTTGAGTCTTGATAAAATCTCCTTAATAGAATTTTTGGTTAATTTTGATATGAAAAATATCTCAGCTGCAGTAAGTGCTTTTATTTTTAAATCAGGATGATTTTTTTTAATTGCCCTCATCATGTCTTCGTAATAATCAAGTCCAAGTTTAGGATGAAATCCACCAACAATGTGAACCTCAGTTGCACCCATCTGCTTTGCAATTCCTACTCGTTGTTGAATTTGCTCAGGGCTTAGAGTATATGCATCCTCATCACCCTCTTTTCTGTAAAATGCGCACATTTGACAACTTGCAGCGCAGACATTTGTGTAATTCATATAATATGAGGCAGTAAAAGATACTTGGTTTCCAACAAGCTTTTTTCTTATATGATCAGCTGCTGCACCCAAAACATGAAGGTTATCATAATTCATCAACTCCATGCCGTCATCAAAGGACAATTCTTGGCCTGCAAGGGCCTTATCTAGTGCATTACAATCGCTGACTAGTTGATCTAACACAATGTTTTGTTTTTCTTTCTGGATATATTCCTTAACTGTTCAAAAAGTTAAGAATTAAGTAGTATCAAGAGATGATATTTTGTATGGTATTACCACTTGTAGACGAGGATAAGCCAAAGTGCTATGTGTGCCATGATGGGTTTGAGAATATCGAGAAATTACGAGAGCATCAAAATTCTATTCACAAGGATTTTTTTGAATTACATAAAAAAGAAACAAAACGAGAGCCAGCTCCTGGCGACGTTACTGTGTTTTAGATTTTCTTTTTGAATTTTTTAGTAAATCTTGGGCAAGTTTTTTGCTAATATTAGCAAGATCGTAATCCTTGTCAATGGTTAATGCTTTTTTAAAGTGCTTTATTGCGTCTTGGAGATTTCCTAGTTCACCAAGGGAGAGACCTTTGTAAGCAAGTGCCATTGCATGTTTGTTATCTGTTTTGATTGCCAAGTCATAGCAGGTAATTGCATCAGAATATTTTTCTAGCGTATGTAATGCAGAGCCTTTGTTTATTAGTGCATCCAAGTTATTTGAATCAATTTTTAGAGCCTTGTCATAGAGTCTTATAGATTGCTTTACTTTTCCAAGATTTTGTAGCGTTACTGCTTTGTCAATTAATGCATTAATGTTTTGAGGAAATTTTTGAATAACTGAATCATATAATTTCAGGGCTTCTGAATAATTTCCATCCTCACACAACTCAAAGGCTTGTGCGAGCATGCGCGCTGATTCTTTTTCCAATATGGTTTTGGTATTATTTTCTCAATAATATAGATTACAATAAATGAAAATTATCTATTAGTAAATACAAAAAAGAATTAATTGTTATGTGGTTTAAAAATTACTAAATAAATTCCTGCACCCACAACACCAACTACGATAACACCTGCCATTGCAGTTACTCCCCAGACCATACTGGATAATCCTGCAACTATTAGTGCAACAGAGTTAGTTGGTAAAAGTTCTCCTGCTACTGCCATTGGGGGACCCTCACACCAATCATTTACAAGGGTAGTTCCTTCAGGACATGTTGCACCTGCCTCACATAGGTCAGTAGCATTATTGTATGTAGTTCCGTTAGGACAAATTGGGTCAGTCATAGTTACTCCCCCATCTGCAAAACATTGGTCGTCAGTTACATCACCCTCAGGACATGTTGCACCTGCCTCACATAGGTCAGTAGCATTATTGTATGTAGTTCCGTTAGGACAAATTGGGTCAGTTATAGTAGGTGGTAAAACTTCCTCACATTGGTCATCAGTTACATCACCCTCAGGACATGTTGCACCTGCCTCACAAACATCATTATTGTTACTATATGTAGATCCATTAGGACAAATTGGGTCAGTTATAATGGGTGGTAAAACTTGCTCACATTGGTCGTCAGTTACATCACCCTCAGGACATGTTGCACCTGCCTCACATAGGTCAGTAGCATTATTGTATGTAGTTCCGTTAGGACAAATTGGATCTGAAAAATCTTCACAAACATCATTCGCGTTACTATATGTAAAGCCGTCTGGACATGTTATAGGTCCTATATTTGGAAGATCACCATCACAAACATCAGTGGTAAAATTTGGGAATCCTTCTAAACAAATTCCATCAACAGTTTCTATACATTGGTCCAAAGTTACATCACCCTCAGGACATGTTGCACCTGCCTCACATAGGTCAGTAGTATTATTGTATGTAGTTCCGTTAGGACAAATTGGGTCAGTTATAGTTACTCCCCCATCTGCAAAACATTGGTCGTCAGTTACATCACCCTCAGGACATGTTGCACCTGCCTCACATAGGTCAGTAGCATTATTGTATGTAGTTCCGTTAGGACAAATTGGGTCAGTTATAGTTACTCCCCCATCTGCAAAACATTGGTCGTCAGTTACATCACCCTCAGGACATGTTGCACCTGCCTCACATAGGTCAGTAGCA
>JAOTVS010000092.1 GCA_029863275.1 Candidatus Nitrosopumilus sp. | reverse complement strand
ATTATTGTATGTAGTTCCGTTAGGACAAATTGGGTCAGTTATAGTTACTCCCCCATCTGCAAAACATTGGTCGTCAGTTACATCACCCTCAGGACATGTTGCACCTGCCTCACATAGGTCAGTAGCATTATTGTATGTAGTTCCGTTAGGACAAATTGGGTCAGTTATAGTAGGTGGTAAAACTTGCTCACATTGGTCGTCAGTTACATCACCCTCAGGACATGTTGCACCTGCCTCACATAGGTCAGTAGTATTATTGTATATGCTTCCGTCTGGACATCCAGGTGCCGGAGATTGTCCAAATACAGTCTGATCCCCTAATGGTATAATTAAGATAGAAAAAACAATTAATGATGTTAAAACCTTTTGAATATTACTGAAACTCAATATGTAACATAAATAATGTTACATTAATAGTCTTATGAAATAACTAGTCTAGATCGTAAAACATGTGTTTTAACACTAAATTTATGCCTAAAATATAACCAAAATTTTAGATTTGTTAAACACAAGTCAATTTTGCTAGCATTATCTAGCCAATTTACAATAATACCTAATCACCGCATTTTATTTTTGTTAAAAAAATCAGATTGCTTTAGACATTCAAGGACAACCATTTAAAAAATACCTGAATTTTAAAAAATCTTGAATATATTGGAAAATTATAAAATAAAATAAAAAAGAGAATTAATCTCTATTTGCTCTGAGTTTTACTATATAAACTCCAGCACCTGCAATTCCTGCAATTGTTGGAACAATCCACACTGCACTCGATGCTAATCCACCAATTACTAGTGTTGATGAATTAATTGACAAGAGTTCTCCTGCAACTGTAGTTATTGGAATGATTCCTAATGCAGGAGCTTGAGCCAACAAGAATGGAGGTTGATTTGGATTTAGGTTTCGCAGTCCAAATGCAGTGGTGTCATTATTCCCTGGAAGGAGGTTTGCCCCTTCGAATTGAAGGAAATCCCTAGTGTTAAACTCATCATCTCCTGGAGTTGGCCAAGTAGTAGAGTTACGATCAATAGTAGGGTTTGAAGGGCCCATTGCAAACGATAGACCATCAAAGTTATCTGATTCGCTGTTGGTAGCCTCTAGGGATTCATCCCACAAGTCCACCACAGTATTAATTGAACCAGGATTACCATCCAAGATCTCATGGAAGTATCGGTTTATGGGTTCACTGCTTTCATTTTTTATTATTTTTATTACCTGATAGTCAGTGCCTACTTCCAGACCTGAAATTTCAAAGTACAATCTTGCATTGGAACTGGTTAATGTTTCATTTATTGATAACACAGTTCCATCAAAGGCACAAACGCCTGTACCACCAACACTAGGAGGTACTAGGAAACTACAACTTGGAGGACCACCTGCAAATACTGGACTCGTAAAGCCTGCAACTAAAACTAGAGCTAAAGTTCCAGCTATAAGATGTGTTTTACTAAAAGTCATTGTGTAAGGTTAAATTTAAGACATTAATATCCTTCTGGTAGTAATAGTCTAGACGAACTATTACATGTTTTAGCCATTTTTTGATTTTTTTACCTTCGTTTTAGAATAATTTCTGGACTACGTGATCTTGATTAAGGGATCCGCGATATACAATCTTAAAAGGAGTTCTGTGATAGATCGCCTAGATTATCTAATCCATTTTTAATATTTTATGAAATACTTGAAATATCAAAATATTCTGCAAAATTAATATTATTCTAACCAATGACTATAGTTGATTAAATAGTACATTCATATCAAAAAATTCTTTCATACATTTTTGAAATTGCAAAGTGAGTCATAAACAAATAAAATTATATTTTGAATTGGTTAGGATATGTACAAATAGACTGTAAAGTACATGTTTGATATCAGTGTTTTAAAACTCTAAATAATATTTGACTACCTGTCTGAAAAAAAATACACTTACTCTTCTTTATTATATTCTCAAAACAAAAATAGATTAATTCAAAATGGATAATTCAATAAATAAATCAAGGCCGAGAAATTTTACTAGAGCCGAAATGGAACCTGAATTACTTGAGAATTTTGGTGACATTCAAAATGAATTATCACCATTTGCCCTTCTTTCTGAAAATATTTGGAAAAACACCTATGGTATTCAAGCTCTTTTCATTGTAAACTCTAAAGGTAAAACACTCTACTCAAAATTTTCAAAATACTTTGATGAAGCAAACTCTGAACAATTAGACTCGATAATCCTATCATCTTGCTCTTGTTTTACTTCAACACGAAAGATGAATCCAATGAAGATATCAATTGGAGTTTTTGAAAAATTTACCACAATGACATCAGAAATTGGAGATTATTTCATAATAATGATTGTGCCAAATAATACCAATATTGGTAGTTCGGTTCAATTTGCAGAAAATATTGCATTAAGGTAGACTAAATTCAAGTTAAACTCAGAATCTATTTTTTATTTAATTTTAACATATACAATCCAACACCAGCTAATCCAGATATGACCGGAATCAACCATATTGCATTTCCAGTCAGTCCTGCAATTACTAGGGATGAGAAGTTAGTTGGCACCAGTTGGCCTGCTACTGGAACTTCATGACTTTCGAGCTTAAAGTATGCTGCACCCTCCAAAACCACGGTTGTGGGTCTCATGGTTATAGAGTGTGCTCCAGGTCCCAGATCAAACATTCCACTGCTTGTTAAAGGGTCATTAAGACAAACTTCAGGATCCGAACCGCAGGAACTTTGATCATCAATATCTACTGAAGAGGTAGTTCCAATACTTATTGAATTATCAAAAATTTCAAAAACATCTCCATAAAGAAATGCATCAGTTACAGTTAGCCAGCAACCCTCACTAGGACAATCAAAGGTCCATGGGGGAGGTGGGGCAAATTGAGTTGGTGTACCAACACTTGGCTGGCATGAAATGAATCCATCTGGATCATTTGGAGGGCATCCCCTTACATCCAAATCTGTCTGATTAAAAGAAAATTCAAACCATTTACCATTAGCAGATACATCCACTGATGAAACAACTGATGAATCCACATAAACTGCTACTTCAGCTGCTTCTGCCATTCCGTTTCCATCTGCAAAAGCTGGGCTTGTCAATCCTGCAAAGACCAGACTTAGAACGCCAGATAATAATAGTAAATTCTTAAAAGTCAATATGTAACATAAAAAATGGCACATTAATACTATTATGAAATATACAGTCTAGATTAACTATAACATGTTTTAAAACTTTAAATTTTCAAAAAATACTTTGATAGCATCATTTATTCATTTTTCATGAGTCTGACAAATTGTAAGACATTTGGTTTTTGGGCCATAATTCAAAACACTACAATCGTAGGATTCCAAGATGAGATA
>JAOTVS010000001.1 GCA_029863275.1 Candidatus Nitrosopumilus sp. | reverse complement strand
TGTTTTTTTTGTCTTTTTTGCCTTAGTTGGTTTTTCTTCTGTTTTTTTAGTAATCTTTTTTGCCTTAGTTGGTTTTTCTTCTGTTTTTTTAGTAGTCTTTTTTGCCTTAGTTGGTTTTTCTTCTGTTTTTTTAGTAGTCTTTTTTGCCTTAGTTGGTTTTTCTTCTATTTTTTTAGTCTTTTTTGGCTTGTTTGATTCAGCAGCTAGAATTTTTGTTTTTTCCTTTAGAACTTCAATTTCCGCTTTAATTTTAGATGCTTCTTCAGTTAAAGTAATCTTTTTCTTTGCCATCAAACCACCTGAATTTTATTAAATTTTATCATAAAATAAGTCATTCCTATTTAACAGTAAATTCCTTACTTGTAGTTATACTATTCTTTTGATTTCGATCATTTATTTTTACTTCCAATTCATACCTACCAGGTACATCAACGATTTCTGAAAATTCTTCATTTGTTGGAAGGAAGGAATTTTCGGTATCAAAACATTGTTCAAAATAACCACTTTGACTTATTACATTTTTACCAGGTGTAAATATGGTAACATAAAGATCTCCGCAGGCAAATGATAGATCATCAATAATCACTTGAATTTGAATGGGTTCTAATATAGAATACTGTTTTTGTAATCCAATAATTTCAATTGATTCATTATGAGAAATCTCTCCAATAGAACCGACCTGCAATAAATTTAGCTCACGGCCATGATGTTCTAGAATATCTGACAATACAATTGATCCAAATAATACGGAAAGAACTACTGGCAAAACATATACAACATAAGTAACCCGCTTGACCATTTTAAATTCTCATAAGAGATTCCCTATATCTATTTCGCAAAAGTCTAAGAGAAGTTTGACGAATGAGTTAAATCCGAGTCAACAAAGGATCGCTTAATGCGACTTAGAAAATTTAGAGTCAAGGCCTATCGTTGCATTCATGATTCAGGAGAGATATCTGTTGGGGATTTAGCTGCATTTGTTGGAAGAAATGAAAGTGGTAAAACCACAATCTTACAGGCACTCACCATTCTAAATAAAGATGGAGAATTATCACATCTTGATCTTTGTGATGAAATGTCTGAGGAGCTCAAAGAAGAAATCAGATTAGCAGAAGGAGAGTTTGAATTAAGCACAAGTGAGTCAAACCTCATTAAAGAAAGATTTCCTAATCTACCTGAGATAAACAAAATAAAACTATTTAGGACAAATAAAAATCCGGATGTCCAATATGAATTTGAGAATATCAAAATAAGTGAAAAATCAGATGATAGATTAAACTCCTGGGAGAACTTCTCCAAACGAATGATTGCCTTTTTAGATACAATTCCAAATCATCTCAGAATACAAGTAAATACTAAGTTCTTTGAAGATGCACCGCCAAAAAATCTATCTGAATTTCATACAGGTTTGGCCGAATTCAATAACCAATTTCATGTGGTGGCAATTCAAGATCCACAAATAATTGAAGAATGGGATAAAATTTATTCTAAACCTGAAAATCAGTTTTCTAATTTGCTTTCAGGAAGTAGTGAAAAGATTGCCCTGGAGAACTTTATTTCATCTGAGTTACATCCAAGATTTGTATATTTCTCAGATTATAAAAAAATCTATGGAAATATTAACTTGAATGAATATGTTAGAGAGGTAAAAGGTGAAAGACGAGAATCAATAGAGTATGTCGAAGAATTTGACAAGGCAGAAAGTGTCAGAAATCTTTTCTATTTGGCAGAATTAGACATCAATGAATTAGACGAGGTAAAGGATAGTCCTTCAAGATGTATTAAACTTCTAAATGCTGCAAGTAACAGATTAACTAAAAAGCTAAATCCTGCCTGGAAAGGAGATCCAATTCATGTGGATTTGAGATATAATCCTGGAAACATTATGAGTGTTGTAATTTCGGATGTTCATAGAGATGGAACTATTACAAACACTGGTCTATTAAACAGAAGAGCTGAGGGTTTTAAATGGACTTTTTCTTTTATCGTAAACTTTGCAGCGGAGACTCAGCGAGCAGAATTGAAGGAGGCAATATTACTATTAGACGAACCAGCAAGAAATCTTCACCCTACTCAGCAAATGGGAATTTCTGATCTTTTAAAAAATCTAGCAGGATCAAACCAAGTTCTGTACGCAACACATTCACCATTTATGATTTTTGATTATACTCCAGGAAATTTGTTAGTTGTAGAGTTGGATAAAAGAAAACACCTTAGTCGAATATTTTATGACTATTGGAATGCAGATGATAAAACACTTACCCCAATCCTTTATGGATTATCAAGAGGATTAGTAGAATCAATTATCGATAGAGAGATTGGGAGAAATTCCAGACCGGTAATAATTGTTGAAACAATGTCAGATTCGATGTATCTAAATTCATTTGATAAGTTTTTGCAAGACCCAAATATTTCAATGAATCCATTAAACATTGTAGCTGCATTTAATAAAAATGCAGTATTACCTCTTGCAATATTTTATAGAAATCACGGTTACAATACATTCATTTTACTTGATAACACTGAGGAATCCAAACAAATTTCTTCTCAATTATCATCCAATGAATTTAATCCCATCCAAACCATATTTTTCGAAAAAGAAGGGAAGACCATAGAATCTATTGAAGACTACCTAGTTCTTGAAGACTATCTTTATGCGGTTAATCAAACATATGAAATTAAACTCAGACATGAAGGCTACTTGAGTCTTAAATCTGAAGACATAATTTCCAAAAAGAAACAAGGTGTATTGGAGAATTTAAGAGCCATTTGGGAAGACCATATGGAAGATGATTGGGGTAAGTTTGAAAACGAAGATATTACAAGATATATTTGTGAAAAAATTGCTTTGGGAGAGACTGATTTTCTATCTGACAAAACAAAAGATCAATTCCGTTCGCTTTATCGTTTAATTGCCGAACGTATTCGACAATATCAAAATGCAGGAATTAAGACGGATTTAAATAAATTTGAAAAGCCCCAAAAAAGAGATTAAAGAAGTTTTCTTATGATTACTACTGAAATTAGAAATGAAAAAAAACACTTTAAGGTTTAATTGAGAGATGAGACAAATGTTATCGATGAGTAAATCCTCTTTGAGAGGAATCTTCCTTTCGTTAATTTTGATATTTGCACTAACAGTAATATCTATACCAATTATTGCGTATGCAGAAAATGAAATAAAAGTAGAAAGTCTGTATTTTGAGAAAGGGACGATAATAGAATTCACCAATGAGGGAAAAGTGGATGTTGAGTCCTTTAGAATATGGCTAGGTAGTGATTTTAATTTTGAATCTTTTAAAAGTGAGGAGGGATGGGTTGGAGACAAGACTCCAGAAGGAGTGATTATTTTTTCGTCGACTGAACCACTTGAGCAAGGAAGTTCTGTTAAATTCGGAGTGAAAACAGACAAACCAAAACCTGGAATTAACTGGAAGGCATTAGATAAAAAAGGAGAGCAATTGAGCTTGGGAAAATCTATTCCTTCAAATTTCGGAGATCAGGTATCTGTTTCTTCTAATACAAGTACAATTAACGGAATTTTTGAAAATTCATTTTTTAGAATAATTCCAGATAAACCAAATGCAGGTGGAACTATACGAGTTTTAGGGGATAATTTTGGTCAGTCCCAAGAATTTGAATTTTTTATAAATACAAAAAAATTAGGTTCATTTTTTACTGATAATACTGGGTATTTTATTACTACTTTTCAAATTCCTGAAAACCAAAAATCTGAGAGAGTAGATTTTTTCATTAAAGACAAAACCGGTGATTCAAAAAATATTAGCCTCATATTGGGAAGTAGTGGAACTAACCTGCCTTCAGGCGATATTGTAAAACTTACCATAAAAGGCATTCCTGATGTCATGCATAGGGGAGACTTTTTAGAAATATCAGGTACTGCGCAACCAGGAAGTGCAATAACGGCATCAGTAAAAAATCCAGACAATGAAATAATCAATACTAGGACAGCAGAGGTTACTGCAAAGGGAACTTGGAAGTTATCTGAACCAATAATTGTTCCACTTGATACGCCTTTTGGGAAATATAGTGCAGAGATTTCGGATGGTCGAGAAAGTATTGTTAAAACATGGACAGTAGAGTCATCAAAAGTAATTGTGATTGCACCCACTAGTCTGAAATTTGAACCAGGTGAGACTTTAGAATTTAACGGAACCGCATTGCCAAATTTGTCAATAGAATTAATTCTCAGAGACCCATTGAGTAATGATCAGATTTCAGATATTTTTGAACTGGACGAAACAGGGATAGTAGAATTTGAGTATGACACAATTGCCAATGTCCATAAAGAAGGAACATGGACACTAATTGCCACTCAAGGAAATCAAAAAGAATACATCTATGTAGGATTAGGTGAGCTTCCAACGATTCCGATAAATATAGAATTTGACAAACTTAATTATAAAACAACTGAAAAGGCGGTAATTTCACTTACAGGAAAACCATCAGAAGTAATTACTCTATTAATAATAGACCCCTCAGACAATCCAAAGGGAGAAGCAATTCCAATCACCCTAAAACCTGATGGTAGAGAAAGTTATTCCTTGGATCTTACTGGATATTCCTCAGGAATTTATTCAGCCATTATCAGTAAAGGATCAGCTAAAAGCACTGCAACTTTTACAGTTGGGCTTCAAACAGGATCAGGTGAAATCAATATTGGCACCACTAAAGATAGTTATCAGCCAGGAGATCCTATCCTAATTTTGGGCGATACCAAGCCAAATGTATTACTTACAATAACCTTGATAGATCCTAATGGAAATGAAGTAAAAACAGAACAGGTTGTTTCAGATAAGAATGGACAGATTACAGAGAATACTTTTAGGATACCTTCTGAGGCTGAATCCGGGATTTGGGAAATTAGCGCTAAAAGTGGTTCCAATTTTGACAGTACAGAAATTGAGGTAAATTCTATCGAATTAGAAGGGCTCATAATCACAGTCGAGGCCGCAGAATCAGTTCCAACCTTAGGACAAATTGTCACAATAAAGGTTATAGGAGCAGAGCAGACAATCGCGATTGAAATCTTTTCAGATGATGGAAAGTTAATTGAAAAGTTTACTCCATTTCCTGCTTCAAAAGAGGGTCAGTTGATTCAGCCTTGGATTGTACCATCAGATTTGGAGCCAGGAAATTATATTTTCAAAGTTAAAGATGCACATGATACTGCTGAGACCACATATGAAATAAAGTAACTTCAAACAATTTTATTTCACCTATTTTTGAATTAATTTATGAATCTTAAAGATAAAGTTTCAGAATATCAAAATTTTCCAAAGAAGGGCATACTGTTTAGAGACTTTAGTCCTATCCTAAAGGATCCATCTTCGTTATCATATATTGCTGATGAATTTTCCAAAATATTTCACCCTAAAGACGTTGATCTATTTGCTGGAATCGAATCTAGGGGGTTTTTGCTTGCAAGTATTCTTGCAGTTCGGTACAACAAAGGAATGATTATGATAAGAAAAGCAGGGAAATTACCTGGAAAAACCACAAAGCTCTCATACAAAATTGAATATGGAAAAGACACCCTTGAAATTCAAAAGGATGCAATTGATGAAGGTCAAAGAATTGTAATTTGCGATGATTTACTAGCTACAGGAGGAACAGCATTGGCTTCTGCAAAATTAATTGAAAAAGTAGGTGGAAAAATTACTGGATTTGCTTTTATTATTGAATTAACAGAGTTAGGAGGAATGAAAGGAATTAGTAAATATCTTTGTAAATCCTTGGTGAAATACTAATGGATCGAGACGTAGAGATTGGAATTTTTGGCGGGACAGGTATCTATGATTCAGGCTTACTTGAAAATCCTCAAGAAATTAACATTGATACACCTTATGGAAAACCATCAGATTCAATTACAGTTGGAGTGTTCAAAGGAAGAAAAATTGCTTTTTTACCACGACATGGAAAAAAACACACAATACCTCCACACATGATAAACTATAGGGCCAACATTTGGGCATTTAAGGAATTAGGAATTTCAAGAATTATTGCACCCTCAGCTGTTGGAAGTCTCAAAGAAAAAATTGAACCCAGTCATTTTGCTTTGCCAAATCAATTTGTAGATTTTACCAAATCTAGAGCAGGTTCTTTTTCTGAGGAAGGAAGAGTGATTCACATCTCAGTTGCAGATCCATTCTGTCCAGAATTACAAGAATCAATTACCAAAGTAGTAGACAAGCAAGGGGACAAAATCCATAAAGATTGTACTTATGTATGCATTGAGGGTCCAAGATTTTCTACAAAGGCAGAATCAAAATTCTACAGAACAATGAATGCAGATATAATTGGAATGACTTTGGTCCCTGAATGTCAGCTTGCAAGAGAGGCTCAAATGTGTTATGCTTCGATATCTACTGTAACTGATTATGATGTATGGGCAGAAAAAGCTGTTACTGCAAAGGAAGTTTTAGATACACTTGGAAAAAATGTTGAGAGAACAAAAAAAATTCTGTCAGATTTGATTGAGGAGATTCCTAAAACACGAGGTTGCTCTTGTGCCAAAGCTTTGGATGAAGCTGAGTTTTAGTCATCTACAAAAGATTCTCTTTTCAAACCTTCCGGAAGAGTCAAATCACCTTGCAAGAGATTTTTTTGTAACGTCATTATCACATCATCCACATTGTATCCAAATGATTCTAATTCCTTTTCAGTGGTTTTTGAAATTTTTGCTCCAATGTTTTGTCCCCCGATTCTACCAAAGGCAATAGCAGTGAACCTAAAAGAATGATCATCAATTGAAAAATTTCCTGTAATTTTGGCTGCCATTTGGCTCCCATGAATATTTTTGATGCTTACTTTAAGATCCATTTTTTTAATTAAATTTCTACTACCTTGTTGACATTATCATCAATCAAAAAGCTCCAGTGATTATTATCTTCAATTTTGAAATCTTTAATTTTGAGAGAAACAACATTCTCATCTAGGCATTCGTGTTTGATATCTCCATTTTCTTTTAACTTTACTAGTTTCCATTTGTATTTTCCTTGTTGAAGTTTGCAAACACTTACTGCCCATTTTGCATCAGAATCTATTTTTGGCATTCCTACCAAATCTGCAATTTCTTCAATTCCTAGTTGTTTTTCCTCACAAAATTTCTTTTTGCACATAGCACATCTCCAGACATCAACTGAACCAATGGTTTTCTCATCTACATTGATGTTTGTCACTCCAAAGTAAACTGGTTGATGCTTGCAAGAATCAGAATCTGTACTCAATGTTGTTCACCAAACTTTAGTATTATTTAGTTCTTGCATCTTCATAGGGTTTCTCAAGAATTACACCTATGCTATCAACAATTTGATTTCGTTTAAATTCAATATTTTCTTTTTCACACATTCGTCGATACATATTCACTGCGGTGAATCTTGGATGCATAGCCTCAAATTCGGTTTTGGAGATATCGATAAAAGCGCCCAGTCCCATAAGATCTTTTGCGGTTTTTAAAGCAAGGTCTTCAGGAATTTTTAGCTTTTCTGCAATTAACTGACTGTTCATTTTTCCATAACAGGTAATCAAAAGAAATGTTTTAGCTTGTATAGAATTTAATTTAATTTCAGAAATTAATTTCTCTTCAATTTGAGTGGTGTTCATGACTTTTGATGCGATTTTCAAATAAATAAAGAATAGTTTTCAAGATCGTTTCTTTGCAAAGAATTTTTTTGATATTTTTAAAGAAAAACCCATTGCAATGAAATGAACTATCCCACCAATAATAGCTGCCTGAAGAATATCATCTAAAACTATCCAAAACACAAAGAATGTAAGAAGAGAAGGAATAATTACAATAATTGCAATGAATGTTCCCTTTAGAATAATTTCTTTTGTAGTTAGTGTATCTGCTTTTTTTCCATCAGACAATAAATCAGTAATGGAACTTGACAATAAAAATTCAAAGATTAGTGGTTAGGTTCAGTTGAATTTGAAATTTGATTTTATTTTGAAGACTCTAATGAATTTCCTAAAGGAAAATTTTTGAATATTTTCACTATTTATCCAAAAAATTAGGGTTTCTTTCCTCCTAGATATTTTTTCATATATCCACTCCAAAAAATCAAAACTAAACCAATTCCTAAAAGGAAGTGAATTGAATTGAAAAATTTTGTATATTCACATACCTTTGCTTTCTCTGTTTCTTGTGGGGAAAAAGAATCATTAACTTCCTTGCATAATTTATCAGCCTCCAAAACAGTCAATCCTGAATCATTAACGGGAATTATAAAACCAAAGAAGCCCAAAATTACAAGAATTATTCCTAAAATTACTAAAAAAGAGAGTTTCACAAGGTAAGGTGTTTTTGTATCCTAAAAAATCATTTATTTTTTCCCACAAATTAATTTCGAGTCTAATGTTTATTTCTAATAATATATTATTAATAATTATCTTACCAATTATGACTGGTGAACGGGTTATGTTAGGTCCACACCTACCACTTCCTAAAATTCACAAAAATCAAGGATGATTTGCTAGTTGACCCTTGGAATTTTATTTTCTTTTGAAAATTATCGATCCTACATCTGCAATAAATGATAAAGAATTGTGAATCTTTATGTATTGTAATATAGGCAGTTATTCAGTGAAAGTGTTTTGGATATCTACATTGATAATTAGCTTTTTGTTTTTAGGAACATTTTCCACGGCCTTTGCGGGAGTTCCAGTAACCTATTCCACAGTTGCAAACGGAGATTGGAATGATGGAGCCATTTGGCGACATGATGATGGTGTGGGAAATCAAATACCTGGAGTTCCCGGATCAGCTGATACCAAATTTGTCAATAATGCCGTTACCATTTCTAGTCCTGTCAGTAACTCTGGACTCATTCAAGTTACTGGTAGTCTAACAATAAGTTCCACAATTACAAATACTGGATTTTTTGATGGAATAACCACAAATGGACTTGTTAATTTTGGTACTGTCACCGTAGCCAATGGTGGAACTTATCAAAATTCTGGTCTATTTGATAACATCGGCGGTGCTATTCTGACGATTAATACCGGAGGTAATTTCAATAATTTGGGAACTGCAAATACTCACTTTCATAACGAACAAGCAACGGTAAATGTGATTGGAACCCTTACTAACCAAGCTGACATTCACCAATTAACAAATGGTGTAATGGACGTATCAGGGACTCTCGCTAACACTGGTGCTGCATTTGCTGTATTTGATAATCGGTTTGGTGCAGAACTTAGAACCAGCTCGTTGGGAACCATCAATAATTCCGCAGGTGGGATAATAGACAACGCTGGTACGTTAAATAACAATCTTGGATCTGTAAATAATTCGGCTGTAATAAACAATAAGATTGGTACAGGTGTAATTAACAACAACGTTGGTACATTTAAAATTAATTCTGGAGGAACACTGAACAATGAAGCATCTAGTAACCTAAACAATGATGGTTTAGGAACAGTTGATAATTCTGGTACCGTGATAAACATAGGTAATGTTAACAATTCAGGAGTGTTGGAAAATGAAAATATATTTAACAATACATCTACAGGAATAATTGACAATACAAAAACTGTAACCAATAAAGTAGGGGGTACTCTAAACAACGAAGGGACACTTGATAATCATGACAAGTTTGATAATGATGGTACTGTTGATAACAAAGAAGATGCAACTATTACAAATTTTGCTGGAGGAAAAATAACAAATAATTTAGTATTTCAAAATGATGGCAAAATTATCAATAGCGATACGATAACTAACACAGGTACATTCACCAACGATAACTATGTAGAAAATGAAAAGCAAATAGACAACACAAGTGGAACTATAAACAATACCTGTTTAATTAATAGTTCTGGAAATGTTCCAAATACCGGTGGGAAATTAAATAATCAAAACACCATTACCAATAATGGGGCAATGGTGTTTCAGCCAGGTGGTAAATTTACCAACACGGGAACTCTAAATGGAAATCTTGAGGCTAATATTCTTGAAAACGAAATTATTCCAGAAGAAGATAAAATTAAGGGTAGAATAGTGGTATCTACTCCTGACCGTCATTCCAAACCGACGGATAAAGTAGGGCAATTACCCCTAAAGGGAGTAAAAATGACATTTACCCATTCAGGTGGACCGGTTTTGCAAGACAGTGATAGAACAATTGGGGATTTCTCTTTTGATGTACCTACAAAAAAAGATACAGTGTCATTAGAGACTGAGTTAAAAGATGGGCCTTCTACTGGTTTCCCAAACGGCCTCCTAGAGGTACATAATGCAGTTAGAGGAACTGCGGTTAAATTCAAGACTGAAGATTTTAACTCATGTATTAGAATTGCATTTTTGGAGTTAAATGCTACGAATCCGGAGTTAAGAGTGAGTGGGGAACCATCAACTCCAACCCTTACTGGTCTTCCTCAAGTCTCAAGATTAGCACATTTAGCAGCAACGTATTATTATTTTTTGATTGGACTCGATTTTACTAATGAACATTTAACTGCTTTGACACTTGATAGTAGTTTGCCTCTTGATGTGATCGGGTTTTCAAATGATGCAAATACCAACACCAGTGCCAGTCATTTTAATCCCAATGGAGATCCGGCCCTCCATTTACGTGGACCTACTCATACTGACACCGGAAAAAGTGGAAGTACTTTAGCAGACGATAAACATACCGAATATAAAATTGATACAGTATTCCATGAACTTGGGCATTATTTAGTTTATGAATCAAAGATAGGAGGAGAGAATAGCGGAATTGCCACCAATCGTAACGCACACCCAGACCTTTCTGCAGTTGAACCAGGTCCTACAGGTTGTCATTCAGGATATGCACAACTTGATTCATCATGTGCATGGAGTGAAGGATTTGCAACATTTTTGTCAGCGGCAATATCTAAAGAAAAACTCACCGACACAAAGCACAGCGAATTCCCTGCAAAACTCCACCATTCTTTGGGTGGTGGAAAAGACATTGATAATGGAATTTGGAATATTAATGGTTTCATTTATCCCAATGGAACATCCACACATAAAGGATCGTATGAGGAATATGCAGCAGCATCTTTGGTATGGGATATTCTAGGAATTACAACAATGGACAATCTTTTCACCATTCTTAGCAATCAAGCTCTCAATCCTGGAAACCCCGAAATTATCACCACTTTATCTGATTTACACACAGTTGTATCAAACTCAGGAATTGTTACCCAAGCTTCCTGGGATGGTGTTTATGGAAATCATAAGATCTGCGTTGATAGCAATAACAGTACAACATGCGATGCAGGAGATACTTTTGGAGTATCTGAATGGGGTGACGTTAGAAAAAAAGTAAATGGTACTTCTTATCCTTTTGGTTATCCTCATCCTGGAAATGGAACCTCTAGAACAGAGGAAATTCCAGAACTGCCAAGTCTTGTTTCTTTTGATGTGGAGGATCTTACTGGAACAACCATAATGGATGGAACAAAAGTTATGGTAGAGACTGTTTTGTCTGGAGGAGAAAAATATAGTCACCAAGAAACAATTTATGATGGTAAATTAATTTCTGATTTCAATATTCCTTATGGTGCACACATCAATTTGATTTTTACAAACGAGGAATTTTTTTCTGAATCCATAACGATTGATGCCTTACAGTATGAAAATGGCTTTGGTAATGATGATCAAATGAATTCTCTTGCATTTACTGTATCTTTGACCCCAAAAGATCCTTGTACTCCTCCGATTTCAGGAGTTTGGATAATTTCCTCTAGTTGTGAGTTGACCGCAGATGCAATTATTACAGGAAACGTAACAGTCACAAATAATTCGCAAGTAGAAATTCCATCCGGGATTACCTTAACTATCACCTCAGGAAACAACCTCACCGTTGAATCTGGGAGTGGTCTTAAGATAATATCGGGTGGAACTTTACAGATTAATTCTTAATTATCCTTCATCATATAAAACCAAAGATACTTTATATTTGGCAAACTCAGAATTTGTCTGTTTGGCAAGCTACAAGGGAACATATTCTAATGAACAATCGTTAAATTTTGTAATTCCTATTATGATTATTCTTTTTCTTGGAATAATTTATGTAATGACTCAAAGGTCAGGATCTGGATTTGTGAGTTTTATTTTAATTGGAGTTGCTGCACTTACCATGTTTTATTGGGTACGGATAGTTAAGAAAATGACAAAAGAGCAAAAGCCTGCATTTTCAGCCAGAGAACAAGAGGCAAAAAATTGGGTATACGATCTCATTAAAGGGGATGGAGATTTTGTTTTCGTATCTGAAGTTCCAGGACCTGAAGATAAGATAATGGTGAGATTAATTGATGGAGTTTTGTATATTCGAGGTTCTGCAAACTTTTCAAAGGAAATTCCTATCGAGGGGTCAGCTGGTATGCAAATCTTAGATTTCAAATATAGAAATGGTGTTTTAACACTAAGGATTAAAAAAGACTAGAGACTTTTTGCCAACTCTAATTTTTGTGGCAGATATTTGTCTGTAATATTTGTCAATCCATACTTTGAGAATGCCTCGAGCTCTGCCTTTCTTTTAAGTCGTAAAAATACTTCCAGTTCTTTTTTCCAAATTCCATCTATATATCGAGGATCTTTTTGTAAATCATAACATCGTTTAATGTCTGATTCAGTCATTGGTATAGTTGGAAGTTTATATTTTTCAATATCGGTAGCCCAAACTCCAACCCATTTAGCGTCAGGAACTGTTAATTCTCTAAGATGTGCAGCATTGGCAGATCCAGATTTTATTACCATGGCAATATGTTCTCCATACACATCACCATCAGTCAGGATAATAACAGGTAAATTCATTTCATCATGTAATCTTTTTAAAAGAGTTCTGGTTGAACGCGGAGCTTGTCCTCCAGTATTAATAATAATTGATTTAAATTTTTTATCAACTTGTTCTTCTACAAATCTTGTAAATAGTCCACCTTTTTCGATTGCAATTACAATCTCAGCAGATGTATCGACTAATTCACAGGTAGTCAAACTAGGACCTATTGCATATCCATCAGGATGATTGGACAAATTCATGGATTTTCCTTCATATCCTGGGATAGTGTACTCTATTGTCAAATCACCAAAAATGGAACTTCGTTCCTCAGGAAATATATGAAAATCTTCTCTAGGTCTTGAAGTTACGGCTTCTAAATCAACTATAATGTTATCAGATTCACTCTGATCCTCAAAATCAATTTCAAAAGCCTGAGAAGAATAATAAATATCTCTTAACGTAGATGATTTTTTTTCATTTGTTAGTCTATTTGCAAAAAATGCCAACCACATTAATTGTGTAAAGGATCTTAATTGAGAAGTATTTTTTGAGCTTCTAATAGCTGATGAATTTCCTAGAATGTATTGGCGGAGTTTTTTATCATAAACAATATTGCTAACTGATCTACTAGGAATTGAGAATTTTGGAAATTGGCCATTATCTAGATCTTCATAAATTTTAGCTCCATGACTCTTTAACATTTCAAGAATATTTTTTTGTTTTTCTAAAGCCTTTTTGCTTATTTTCTTTGCTTTGATTTCTGACTTTTTACTCATTTTCTATTGCTTTCTCCTCATTTTCTATTGGCGTCTCATCATGTAAAATTTTTTGGAAGTTTGGTTCTTTTTTCTTTCCAGCAAGTTCTGTGCAGAACTGAGCAATTAATGGAACATATTTTGCATAGAGATTTGCTCTCTTTTTTGCAGCTTCTGCTTGACCTCGCTTATTCATAAAGACAGATAATTTTCTAGCCATGAATTGAATGGCCAGTTTTAATTCTCGCTCTATTTCTGGTCTGTCAGCAACATTTTCCTTTCCAGCAGTTTTGTAGGGAATTCTAGTAGAGCATATATGAGAAACTATTACGAGTGGAGGATCTCCCTTTGCTTTATAGCGACTCCAATCAATTTCATTTACAACCTTCATAACTACATCACTTCCTTCATCATAAAGTAGGGGAATGCGATTTGCATATCGATAAACTTTGATGCCACGTGTACTAATTTCACCACCATATGCAATTCCCATCTCTACGATAAAGGGAAATCCTGAATATGCAGATGCACTTCGTTGTAAAACAGTTAGAAAATCAGGCTTGAAAAACTTTGTCATTCCTTTTTCAAGTGGCGCTTCTCCTAATGGTGCAAGACAACTTGAATCAGGACCCATAAAGTCATCGAATTTTTGTAAAGAATCGCTAAGGTGTGCAAGTTCTTGATTAGTCATTGTTCCAATACGTTTTTCTGGCTTGAATCCTGCAAATTCTGCAAATTTTATTGCAGTACTTGGGCCAACTCTTTGGAATTTTTTTGTCAGAAAGGCAGTCAAAGTTTCACCTTGTGTTGTATTTGTCAATTGTTTGTAGTATTGACTTTCAGGATCCATTTCAACTGATTTTGATGTAGAATCTCCAAAATCCCAATAAAATAATTTTTTATTTGGAACATCAAGATCTTCAATTCTAATTTTGCTTAATTTCTCAAAATCCATCTTAAGAAATGACATTAAGGCAATTACAACTCTTACTTGTCTTGAAAGAGTTTTCCATTTTTTCTTGGCTTTCTCCATAATTGCTGTAAAACTTAAATTCTTTTTTGAAAGTCCTAAATCTTTTCTAACTTTTTCAATCATTATATCATCAATGGTTGGAATTTCAAACTGAGAATCGACAATCATTCTTCTTATCGTTTCAACATCAGTCCCATATGGATGAGGTCGAATAATTGTTGGTGGTTTTGGCATTGTGTTGATCATGCGCGGATAAGAATATTTTTCGCCTTTAGGATCATCAAAGGTAATAGAGGCATATGGAGTAATAAGAGATGTTTGGTAAACGTAATCTCTAATTTTAGATCCTGCCTTTGAATAATCACCCTCAAGACAAATGCTTACAGAAAGTCCTTTTTTTGAAACATCTTTTGTAGTGTGCTTTAAAATAACAGGTTTATTTTTTTGAATATCTAACAATAACTCAAATATTTCCATTGTTTTTCCATCAGTTGAACTTTTAACTGTAACAGGTTTGTTTGTAGTAATTTGTCCATAAAGAATTGCCATAGTTGCACCTAAACCAAACATTCCCCTTGCTTGTTTTAATCCAAATTTAGAACCATATAGAACCGTACCAAAAGCCAATGGAACATGTTTTGTCTCTATTCCTGGCCCGTTATCTTTTACAGTTAGGATGTAAGGTTTGGGATCAGGCTTTTCTTGATCTACTGCCTTAATTGTTAAATGAATGTCAGGAAGAATACCTTTGGAATCACATGCATCAAGTCCGTTTTCCACAAATTCCCTAACTGCAGTATACAATGATCTTGAAGGATTACTAAAACCAGCAAGGTCTCTATTTCTATAGAAAAACTCACTAGGAGAAATTTGGTTAAATTTTTCTTTAATCAAAGACATTTTGATCTTCCCATAATTTCATTTTTTCTTGTTTTCCTCGTCGGTTTGCAGCTTCTAACTTTGTGTAAACAGCTCCATGCATACTGCCACTTGAAATTGAAGATATTGCATCTACTGCTAATCGTAGTTTGTTTGGTTCTCCAATTATTGAAACGGTTTTTCCATAAATTGAGATTAGAGTTCCCGTTAAATTCTCCATATTTCTTCTTGCCTTGCCACTTTCTCCAATAAGTCTACCTTTAATCCTTTCAATATTTGCACTTGATTTTCCTGCAAATTCGTTTAAATTAATAACATGTAAAGTATTTTCTCCATTTATCAAAGTTAGAGCATTTTCTGGAGAAAATCCTCTTCCAATTGCAGTTACAATCTCCATAGCTTTGAAAGGTTCAACTTTTTCAACATCATCAGTTGATTTAATCAAAACTTCGCCAGTGTCGCCATCAATATCCAAGGTAACAAAACAAATTTGTTCAATTTTAGATTTAACACTTCCAGACTTGCCAATTAATACAGCAATTCGATCGTTGGGTATTCGAATTAGTTTTTCAAAGATCATTTTATTAGTTCCTGTAGTACTTTTGATGGATCATCAACTGGTATTCCTCGTTTAGAAAAGAATCTAGTAATGTTATTAATATCTCTTTTAAGAAATTCTTTGGCATTAGGATGTCTAAGATCAACTGCTGATCCAAGATCAAAGACAACTAATCCATTCTCAGTTTTAAAAATATTATATTCAGAATAATCACCGTGAACTAACTTTGCAGTTTTGTACAGTTTTTTAATTAATGAAATGGCCTCTTTGTAGTCATTTTCATCAATGTCAGATTCCAATAAAGCCTTACAGGGAGAGCCATTCTTACCCACAAATTCCATAGCAAGTATATTTCTAGTAATATAGATGGGTTTGGGTACGGGTATCCCACAATCATAACATCTTAAAAGATTTTTATATTCTTTTTGTGCCCACAGGTAAACTAGATTTTTGGTTCCTTTTTTTATTTTTAAAAATCTTGGATCTCCCAAAATGTATGCCTCTCTTTTTTTAAAATTAGCTGTGCTAACCAGATAGATTTTCAATGCTACATCTACATCATGTTCATCTACTGCCCAAAACACCACTGATTCCTTTCCTGCACTTACTGATCCATTAACATAAGCAATGATATGATCAGTGATAAGTTTGTAAAGCGTCATAACAGTTGGTTTATCCAAAACTTCATTGACTACTTTTCCTTTCTTGAAACCATCTTTAAGTTGTTTTTTTCTTGACTGGGAAAATATTTTATCGTCAAGCTTTGATTCTAATTTTCTACTAATATCATCTGACAATAACTAATGTTGTTTTTACTAGATAAAATGGATTTCTTTTATTTGAATTTTAGTAAATATGATTATAGAAATAAAAAATTAAAAAATAAACACTACATGTTGAAAATAATTAAAAAAGGAACACCTCCAACTTTTTTAACACCATTTTCAGAACCAATTCCTAATTTTATTGAAAGTGAAATTGTTTCTTTGCCAGCCATATTGATTATCGAAGCCCGTTTTAGTAAATTTTTAGCTTCATCATGTTCAATAATTTTTTCGCCGTAATAGCTCTTGCTAATATTCATTTTTAATTCATCTTGAACAATGGTTTTTCCTAATAGATCCAAGTCACAGATATTTAACATTAAATTTTTTTGATAATCAGTAACTTTTACTGAAAATTGCATTATGCATATTTACCCCTTAAAGTTGATTTGGCACCACATGCTTCACAAACTAAAAATGATATTCTGTTTTCTTTAACAATTTTAGTATCTGGACTTTTACAAGTAGGGCATTCCAGATAGTCCTTTACATAAATTTGAAAAAGGCGTGTAAAATCATCAGGTGCTCGTCTACCTACAAACATGGCTTTATCACCTAGCCTCTCAGCTGGAACTGCAAATTCTTTTGAGAGGTATTGTAAAACCTTATCTGGATCTCGGCGTAGGATTTTAGGAAATTCTGAGAAATTTCGAAGATAAGTTTTTTGTCCTTCCCACATAACATCAACTACAGGTAATTCAAACCTAGTAGAAGTTTCTTTTTTAATATCACCTAGTTTATCTTGAATTCGTTTAAGGAGAGATTCGTATTCGGCCTTTGTCATATACGAAAAGTGCAGCTACGACCCTATATTGGTTTTTGAAAAAGAGAAACCTTGTGGATTTTGAAATTTATTCCATTTTTCCTATTCGGAAAACATTAGTTCCACATGTTGGACATGTACCTTTTACGGCTGGGCGTCCATTTTTTAATGTAGTTTCTTTAGGATCTTTTACATCCCTTTTAGCTCTGCATTTTACACAATATGCTTGTACCATTATAAAAAAAGTCAAACTTTGCTCTATTTAGGAAGAGGCTGTGAATATTATTTAACCACCGACTAGATACGCGTAAATTTTTCAATACCTTGAGAGTGCAATAATGCTAAAATATTCAACAAAAAAGGAAAAATCTTTATTTTTTTGAATAGAATTCTAAAACTCTGAATTATTTTTTATTTTTTTTAATACAAGTTACAATATTTTGAAAAATTATCAGTTATAAACTCCCTAATCATAGATTTCAAAATGGCATCAAAAAAAGGAATAATAATTACAATTATTATTTTGGCAGTGATCACTGCATCTAGTTTTCTATTTTGGTTAATCCCCCAAGAAGACAAGGTATCTTTGACAATTTCTGACTATGAGAATTATCTTGATGGGGTAAAAGAAATTCATTCGATTTTAGATCAGACTATCTCAAAGGAATTTCAAAATCTAAAAAATGAGGAAATTTCACCTGAGGAATATATCCAAATCGCTGATATTACATCAACTCAAATCACTTCTCAGATCAGTGAATTTGTAACATCAAAACCGCCTAATCAATGGCAAAATAGCTACATTAACTACATGGATGCCTTGAGAAATTTTAACTCCTATGTGATTGAAACCAAAGTTTATGCAAATCTGATTAAAGATGGAAATATTGAGAAATTAGAAGAAATCGAAGGAAAAATTCAAGTCTACAAATCCGAATCAGAGAGGCTAATAGTACTATCTGATAGCTCCAGGCCAAAATAGTCTCAAGACCATAAAATAATAATTTGACTTGTTGGAAATCGTTAAAAAGCAATTCTGTAATAATATATAGAATGTCTCAAAATTCCAATAAAGTAGAGAAAGATGTAAGTGCATCGACATCAAATAAACTACTTGTAATTTGCGTAGATAGAGACAATGATGTTGGAGAAAAGGCAGGAATTGTAACTCCTGTAATGGGACGTGATTCATGTATTGAAGCTGCTCAAAGATTAGCATTAGAAGATCCCGAGGATGCAGATTCAAATTCAATTTTTGCTGCTATCAAAACGTATGAAGACCTTATCAGTAAAGGGTACCAAGCTGAAGTAATAATTGTGGCAGGAGTAAAAAGTAGGGGAGTACATGCAGATGAGAAAATACTTCAGGAAACTAAAAAAGTCTTAGAAAAATTTTCTGCAAATGGTGCAGTAATAGTTTCAGATGGTGAAGATGATGAAAGTGTCGTCCCAGTAATTCAGAATATTCTTCCAGTAATTTCTGTTCAACGTGTAGTTATGAAAGTTAGTAGAAGTGTGGAATACTCTTACGCAGTTTTTGGAAAATATCTAAAAATGATGGCATATGATACAAAATATTCTAAATTTTTCTTGGGAGTTCCAGGAATTCTTTTATTAATTGGAGGGATTGCTACAATAGTTGGATACACTGCAGAAATTACTGCAATTCTAGTTAGTATTTTAGGTGGAGCATTTTTGGTAAGAGCTTTTGATATTGATAGAGCTTGGTCTCATTGGGCAAAACCTACACCGATGGGTTTTATTCGAATTTTTACAATGGTTACAGGCATTTTCATAATACTATCCTCAGTTCCAGCTGGAATTAGCTCAATAGATGAAAAAATTTTAGAATCAGAAACTGAAGTACTATCACTTGTTTCAAATAAAGTAATTATTGGACAATTTGTCTCTGGAGCATTACCAATTTTATGGATTGGACTTGGTGCAATATTTGCAGGAATGTTGTTGAGTAATTGGATAGGTGGAATTCCACGGCAGATTAGTGATATCCTAAGGTTAGTGGTTTTAGTGGCATTATTCCCTACAGTATATCAATTTACAAATATCATGATAAATGACGAGAGTTCATTTACGTTAATCCCCCCATTGTTAGGAGGACTAGCTGCAACTTTAATTTCAGCCACGATCTTATTCAAAAAATACAGAAAACACAAAGATCAGGAATTGATTTCAGACTAAAAATTACCTAGATAAATTTTCTAAAAAACACTGATATTTTCAATTGTTAGATGATAATAGAAGGTGATTTTGATTAACAAAATAAAAGATACCATTTTTCAATTATCTGGATTATACAAAATATATTCTAAAAAACTTGAAAATGACATAAAACAAGGTGATATTCCAAATCATGTTGCACTTATTTTAGATGGAAACCGAAGATGGGCTAAAAGACATCTTGCCATGACAAAAGTAGGTCATTGGAAGGGAGCAGATGCAGTAGAAAATCTACTTGATTGGTGTGAACAACTCGATATCAAAATAATTACCTTGTATGCAATGTCAGCTGAAAACCTTGAAAGAAACGATGAAGAACTAGAATATCTTTATGAATTAATTTTTCAAAGACTTGAAAAATTGTACAAAGATCCTAGAATTCATAAAAATAAGATGAGGGTTAAAGGTATTGGAAGGATTGAGCTTTTACCAGAATCCATTAAAGAAATACTTCAAAAATTAGATGATGTAACAAAAGGATATGACAATCATTTTCTCAATATTGCTTTAGCATACGGAGGGCAATTTGAATTAGTTGATGCTGTAAAAAAAATTGGAGAGAAAATTAAAAATGGATTTCTTGAGGTTGAGGATATTGATAAAAACGAAATCGAATCAAATTTGTATACATCATTTCTACCTCAATCATCTCCAGATATGATTCTAAGGACCTCAGGAGAAAAAAGATTAAGTGGTTTTTTGATGTGGCAAAGTGTTTACAGTGAATTAGTTTTTATGGATATTTTTTGGCCTGAATTTAGGAAAATCGATTTGATGAGGGCTATTAGAACATATCAAGAAAGAAAAAGAAGGTTAGGAAAATGATTGAAGAAACATCATCTGGAGTAGTATTATTTAGAAAAGAAAATGACAAAATTTTGTTTTTATTACTCCATTATCCATCAGGTCATTGGGATTTTATTAAAGGAAAAATGGAAGAAGGGGAATCATATCATGAAACTGCAATAAGAGAAACTAAAGAAGAAACAGAAATTTCAGATGTAAAGTTTTTAGATAATTTTGAAGAGTGGATACAGTATAATTTTCAATATCAAGGAAATCTTATTTGTAAAAAAGTGGTTTTTTTTCTCGGAGAAACCCAAACAAAAAATGTTAAAATTTCTCATGAGCATCTAAATTATGCATGGATGGATTATACTTCAGCCATGGAGAAAACAACCTTTGACAATGCAAAGACTGTCTTGTCTAAATCCTATGCATTACTTTCCAAAACTTTGTAATTGTAAATTTTTTGCAACATCTATGGGATTTTTAGCGTTAAGAATAGTTCTTCCAACAATTAAATAATTAGCTCCGGCGGAAATTACCTCCTTGGCATTTCCGCCCTGAGTGCCGACTCCCGGAGAATATATGCTCAAATTTTTTCTTGCTAGTGTTTTACAATAAGTGATAATTTTAGGAAAAGTTGCCCCAACCACAATACCATCTACTCTAGATTCTAAAGCCCACTCCAAAAATAATTGGTAAAGTTGTTGCTTTTTTTTCATTTTAACTTCCATGTCATATGACAGTTTAGCTTCAGGTGCACTCATATGACATAGAGTTATTATCCCTTTTTGATTTTTGTGAGAAAATTTTACTAAATTTTTTAAACTATCTAATCCCATTATGGGATTAGCAATTAAGGCATCAAACCCCAAATCCCATAAAGTTTCAGCCGTTACTCTATTTGTGTTTCCAATATCATTTAATTTAATATCAGCAATTGTTTGTAAACCAAAGTTATGAGCAGTTTTGTTAATTTTTGATATTTGTTTTGAACCAAGTGGCAAAAGTAAATGAAAATTAAGTTTAATTGCACATAGATAAGGATGAAGTTTTTTTATATTTTGAATCGTTTTTGATTCTAAATTTTTAATAGAACTATCATAATCATTTGCAAGAATTGTCTTGCCTTTGTTTTTTGATATTTTTGAAATTCTAGTTTTGAAGGTGTCCATAATCTACTAAGGGATGAGTTTCTTTTAATTTTATGATTTTCACATAAGAATATCCATGTTCAGAAGGATTTTGTACAAAAGAGGGTTCAGAATCACTGTTTGAGAATTTTAAAAATGGATGTTGAGGATCATTATCAAGAACGACATGGCAGAAATAAGAGGTTCCTTCTTCAGTAAAATTCATGAAAACACCAATCAACCATTTGTTATTACGTGGGAAAAGAAACAATGGAAATGGATTCTCTTCAAAACCCCATGTTAGTTTTGCAAGACTTGCCAAATCTTCAAGTTCTATAGGTTGATATCGATCTGCTGTTCCATTTCCAGGCTTCAAAGTTTCAGGAAGTGACTTTATGCGAACAATAGGAGAGTAGAGTTTACTAATATCAGAAGTAGAGTTTACAATCTCTGTTTGTTCTTTTCCACCTCTCAAGGCATAGCAAAGGAAATGACCATTATTCTCTAGAGGAGTATAATACACAATAGGTTTTTCTTTTAGAATATCCATTTGTACTGATAAAATTTTTCTTCCTTCGTGTTCATGGAGAAAGGAAATACGTGGTGCGCGCTCCAAGGCACAAACTAATCTTGAGAATTCAAGCGTAGAAGAAACTTGGATGTAACGAGGTAATTTATCCACGATTATTTATTCACTAATAGTAAATTAAACTTACCCAAATTTTTTCAGGCTAGATTCTTCTATCAATCACATCATTGATGTTTGGACCCGTTCCAATTATTGTAACAGGCGTGTTTAATTTTTCTTCAATATTTTTTATGAAAGATTTTGCTTCAGCAGGAATTTCTTCGTAAGATGTTTTTCCTGCACAGTCTGGAAAAATAATATCTAATTTTGTAATAGAGATTTGTGTTGCGCTGTTGAGCATAACTGCACGCCTGGCTAAATCAAAATCAAACTCAGCTGCACGTCTTTGTCTGCCAGTAACTGTTCCAAATTCAGACCAACCTTTAGTTTCAGCTTCATCAACTGACAATTCATTTGTTAGAGGTCCTGTGCCTACACGAGTCACATATGATTTGAATACAACAATTACCTCATCGACATTTTTTGGTCCGAGCCCAACATCTGCGCATATACCTGATGCAGTAACATCCTTTGAGGTTACAAATGGATAGGTTCCGTGCCATAATGATAGAAATGTTCCTTGAGTCCCCTCAACTAGGACGTTTTCATTTGAAGCAAGCGCAGAATTTACTTCTGCAGGCACATCTACAATTAATGAGGCAAGGGATTTTACCTCCTTTGCCATTTTTAAGATTCTCATTGCTCTATCTGCATTTGCCGGGCCCGTACCTGAGCCTGTACTGCCTATTTTCTCTTTTAATTCTCCTTTAGAATCTCTGGTAAGATGTTCTTGCTCAATAATACCGCAATGTCCATCTACAAATGCTCTTCCAGAGGCATTAAAATCTTGGATCTCCTTGAAAAGCACATCTGGATTAATTACAACTCCAGGTCCAATCATTACCTTGGTATTTTTATTTAAAAATCCACTTGGAAGCATTCTAACTTTGTAAACTTTTTTGCCATCACTAATTGTATGACCAGCGTTAGGACCAGCTCCTCCACGAACAACAATCTTAGGATTATCTTTGATTGCAAGATATGAAATAATTTTTCCTTTTCCTTCATCACCAAAAAAACCCCCAACAACGACTGTAGATGCCACATTTTTTGGGGCAAATTCCGTTTATTTAAGCTAGTGCTTACATATGATTTAATATTCCATAAATTTTGAAATAAGATCGTTGGTTGAAGAAAATTTTGCCGGAAATATCATAGTGGTTTTAGCAAATCTTCCAGATTTTCTACGGACACCAATTCTGAAAAAAAGAATGATCGAATTTTTTGCAATAAGTGATCCGGAAAAAAAACAAATGATCAATAATGCATTAGAAGCCGGTCCAACTATCCCATTTCAAAGTTTTTCAAAACTATTCAAGACATGGTTAGAGATTCTAACCATACTCCCTGAAGATCAGAGAACCGAACTATTTTCAAGATATATCAATGAAATTTCTGAATCACCACAAAAATTAATCTCATTTAATTTAGATGGGATATTAGAAATTTTTCTATCCCTTGACGATGAAAAGCAAAACATCATTTCACAATCTGTTAAAAAAATAATTTCTGATCTTGATGATGAAAAGAGAAGACGATTGCTAATTATTATTCCAGATAATGCTCAAAAACATTTAAAATTTTAAGCATTAGGATTTTCGTCAGGTTTTCTATTATCCTCATTTGAAAAATCAACGATATCTCCCTCTGGAGTTAAAACACCCGCAAAGATTTTCTCGTGTTTTTTTAAGAGTTTTCTATGATCTGCCATCGACATGTCTAGTCTCATTTCGTTCATTACCATAACTCTGTATTCTTTCCATTCCCCCCAACATTTGTTGCACATGGGATACTTGCTAGCAATTGGGTCTAGTTGTTCATTATCAGGAATTTGGGTTTTGCATTTGGTACAAATTTGACTCATGTACTGCAACAATTAGGAACTCTTTTTATCTTTTTTTGAAAATTCAGTAGAATGTTCCTGAAGAATTAGGACTAGAGTTATAACTATTTCCTAAATTGCATGGCAAATGTATCTGAGGCACTACTTTTCAAATCTTTCACAAATTGGTTTTTAATTAATTCACCATAAATTGCCAAATCACGAGAAAGCATGTTTAATCTAGCTTGTAATTGAGGATTTTGTATTTTTCCATTCTCAAAGTCTTCCTCTCCGTTTATTGATACTCCATACGGCATGCTCCATCCATAGCATTGCCTCACGGCAGTTCGCATTTGATCCATTGCAGTTAATCCTTTTTCATGTGAAGCACAAATATATCCAAATAATTTCCCTGCAAATTCAGACCAAAAATAATCTAAAAAATTTTTCATTCCCCCTGACATTGATCCGTGATAATCAGGTGTTGCCAAAATAAATGCATCTGCCCATTTGACGGCTTCTTTTACTTGTTTAATTTCATCAGTTTCAACTTTCTGGGAATAAAACATTGGAATTTGGGTTTTGTGTAAATCTAAAAGACGTGTTTCTATGCCAAGTTTTTTTGCCATATCTAATCCGATTTTTAAGGTGGCAGTACTAAAAGAGTTATCACGCATACTAGACCCAACACCTAAAATCTTGGCGGTCAAGGAGCAACTCCTAGAAAATTTTTACACGTCATTCTTTTTGCCAACAATAGTACCAGCTTGTATAGTTGAATTTGATGAGATTTGTCGTCCTGGTAAGATAATTACTGCTGCGCCAACAGCGCTGTTATTTCCAACAACTGCACCAAAATGATTTATTCCAGTATCAATAATTTTTTCATCTATTTGGTATTTTACATTCTTTTTTGTTAATAATACATTGGCAGTTCCTGAATATCCTCCAAACCAAACGTTATCACCTATGAGACTATCAAGAATTACATTATGATGTGCAATTTCAGTTTGTCCAGCAAAATAAGACTTTGAAATTTCACAATTGAATCCTATCGAAGTTTTAGCTCCAAACATACAATTTCTAACAAGTGATCCCATTCCAATGAAAGAATCCTTACCAATAAAAATAGGTCCTTTGATTTTACAAAAATCGTCAATTATTACATTATCTTCAATAACACATGGACCATCTAGAACTGTAGTTTTAGGAATTGTTGCGCTGGATGCTATTTTTGATTCTAAAACATAGTTATCCATAATTTCTTTTATTGATTTCAAATAGTCCCAAGGGTACTTGATTGTATGGATGATTATCCCTTGAGTTTGTTTTGATTGAAACAATAAAGAGTTAAAATTTAATTTTATTTCATCTAACTTAGAAAAATCTGAAATTTTGGTACCAGTTTGTATTGTATTTGATAAATTTGGTAATTCATCCTTAACGTACTCTACTTTAATAGAAGGGAAATTTTCTTGTATTGTCAAATAAATTTCAGAGTTTTTTTCAGGAATCAGAATCGTGTCAATTTTTTTGAGTTTATCAATAAATTTGATATTCCATATTACTAAGGGTTGATCAAATACTTTCAAAAACAAACCCATAGAATCATGGTGAGAAATCAGTTGTAGATGATGAGGAGTTTCAAAAAAAATTAATTTCAAGTAAAAATCTATTAGATCGGAAGATATTTGTCTCTTTTGTTGTTCTGTCATCCATTTTTATAAATTATTTATATCTTTAAAATTTGTAATTTTTTTTTATGACACATCAATATGGATTTATTCCACTTTGAATAAAGTTGATTGGCGATAGGGTGTGAACGAATAGATTGAATATTTTAGCAATTGGGGCTCATCCAGATGATATTGAAATAGGATGTTTTGCTACGTTGGCAAAACACAAAATGGATGGAGATAATATTTTTGGAGTTTGTGTTACACAAGGAGAGATAGGTGGAGATGTGGAAGTAAGAAAGAAAGAGGCTATAGAAGCTGCTAAGGTAATTGGAATGGAATTAATTTTTGGAGATTTTCCAGATGGAGATGTCAAAGAAAATGCTGATCTAGTTAGTTTTTTAGACAAAGTTGTTAAAGATAAAAAAATCGATGTCCTTTATACACATTCTGAGAATGATAGGCACCAAGACCATAGGGCAGTTGCAAGAGCAGGTTTGTCGGTATCACGTAATGTACAGGAAGTATACTGCTTTGAGGCATGCAGTTTGATCTCAGCATTTACTCCACAGGTGTTTATTGATGTAACTGAAACTTTTGGCTACAAGATTTCGGCTCTCAGAAAATATAGGTCACAAGTTGAGAGAACTTATGTGGACGGATTAGAAGGAATTGGAAGATTCAGAGCATCGCAAGCTCGTCTTTCAGGAAGATTGTGTGAGGCCTTTGAAGCATATAAAATTTTACGAAATGAAAATTCTCCAAAATATCTAGAAACATCTGATTTGAAAAACCAAGTCGTAGAATTAAAGAAAATTATTTCTAGAATTAATGATCTAGAAATTAATAAAATAAACGAAAATGTATCATCTATCAAAACTAATGATTTTCTGCAAGAAATAACTTTACCAAATAATAATATTAAAAATATTACGCCTTCAGTAGAACAAAAAATGAATAAAGAAAATATCGACTTCTCAGAAATTATGGAAATAAAAAATGAAATTTTAAAGTATAAAGAAGAAATGGAAAAATTAAAGAAAGAAATGAAGATGCATAGAGATTCGCTTCTTTTAAAGAAAGAGATTAGTTTGTATAAAGAAGCACTTGAGAACGCCTCAAAAAAAAGATCTATTGAAGAAAAAATTAAGGATGATTTAACAAGCAATCAAAGATGGTAAAGAATAATTTTTAGTTTAAAAAAATATTTTAATTCATTACAATGAAAACACTTTATCAAAAATTTGAATCTGAGAATTATCAGATTAAAATTTTTTCAATTGGAGCGTATTTTGAAAATCATGGAAAAGCTCTTCCAATGAATATAGATGATCACATCGCGCGTCATTTAGCCATTAGATTATCACAGGAAATTAATTGTGATTATGTAGGGCACCTTCCATATTGTGGTGATCGAGAAGGGAAAAATGCTCAAGATTGGAATCCAGGAGTAATGGAAAAAAAAGTGGTAGTTAATGGTATTATTTCTGATTTAAGAAATGAATTATTAAAAAGAAGGAAATTAGATTTGCCTTCTCCTTTATGTGTTGTTTTAGTTAGTGGTCATGGAGGAAATAATTATCTGGTGGAGGAGCAAGAAAAAATTGGACGTCTTTCAAATATCCCAGTTTTGTATCTTCCACCCTTTAGTAAAATCAGCATAAAGCATAAAAAATTTGGAAGATGGGAAATGACTCATGCAGATCATGCAGAACACTCTGTTGCAGATTATTTGGGATTGCTGGATAAAAAAAATCTCCAAAAAATTAACAATTTAGCAAGAAAAGATCCAATTCAGGCTCTAAAGAACGATCCCGTCATAATGGGATTGGGCGGATATGTTTTGCCAGAATTAGGTGGAGAAAAATACAAATCATTACGTGATCGCCATCCCGAACTTGTTAAAATGGCAAGAAAATTTATCGAAAAAGACAAGAAAATAATTGTAGATAAAAAAGTTGGAGAGTTGTTTATTGAAAAGGCCATCAATAATGCAACAAAAGTAATTTATTCTTTTTTGACTGCAAATAACTTGAAATAATTGAACTCCAGGTTCAGTATGCTAGAATAACTTATTTTGTTTCATTAATAATTTTTTGTGTAACGTTTTTTCTTGACAATTGGTTAAAGATTTAATAAAATTCTAAAAAAAATGAAGTAGGTTTGACAAAATTAGTTCCTGATTTTAGAAAATCCAACATGATACTTTTTCCTTTATTTTCAATTCTTGTTTTTTTAGTGACATCTCCAATTCTTGCCGCTGCAGAACCATGTGAATGTGTAATATTTCGTTTTGTCGATATTCAGGACTATTATCTAACGGTACCACGGGTCGATGTTTTGGATACCTTCATCAATGAAACTGAAAAAGTAAGTTTATCAATAATTCTAAATTCAATAGGAAACGATGCAACTATAATTAACAAAGTTGATGAGGGGCATCAATTAGGCCTTTTTGAATTAACATTACATGGTTATAATCATGAAGATTTTACTAGTTTTGATTTTGCAGGTCAAAAAAATATAATGGAGCTAAGTCAAGCAAAGATGCAAAGTCTTTGGGGAGTAAATTCTACTAGTTTTGTTCCGCCAATGCACAATTGGAATAATGATACACTTCAAGTTATGCGAGATCTTGATATTTCAATTATTAGTGCAGGACCTCAAGGAATAGATCCTCCAGAGAACATAAAATTCATTGCAAATCCACCATCAAATATCACTGATAGTTTTGGCAACTATCATCTACCGCAAACATCAGAAATGTATGACCATGGAACCTTTCCACATACAAAAATACCTAATGATGATGTCATGGCAGCTGCGGATGCAGCCATTTTACAATACGGTTATTCTGTACTAAACTTGTATGGCACTGACTTTGCCAATAAAGATGGCTCAGGTAATGCCTTAGAAACTACAAATAGTACTGAGATTGACGATCTCCTAGCAATTATTAATGCAATTCGCGCAAAAGGATACACTATCACTACATTTGAAGAAATTACTCAAACTGGACCTCCATCAACAGCAAATCTTACTGTAATCAAAAACGTGGTGAATGATGATAGTGGAACAAATGTTCCTGCTGACTTTACAATGGTGATTACTGCTACTAATCCATCTTCAAACAATTTTGCAGGATCCAATTCTCCTGGGGTCACAGTTACAATTGAATCTGGAGCATACAGTGTAGATGAGACTGGACCTGGAGGATATAGTAAAACTCTGTCCTCAGAATGTAGTGGTACTGCAGTACCAGGAGAATCTTATATCTGTACTATTACAAATGATGATGGTTTTTGTGTTGTCCCAGAATCTGGAGATTGGGTAATAATTGAGGACTGTGTACTTGAAACCAATTCTATTGCACCCGCTAACGTAATAGTTCAAAATAACTCCATTCTCGCCATACCATTCGGAGTTACCCTTGATCTTGATTTTTTACAGTTTAATCTAACTGTGGAGTTTGGTAGTTCTGTGATGATCAAATCCGGTGGCACAATAACCTAATCAATTTTTATGGAATTAGAAACCGTTTACCATAATCACGTTTTGCTGGATTAATAAACAAAATAGATTTGATTATAAACAATTTCTAAAGGTCGAAAATCAAAATTGAAAATCTAGAGTTCCTTTTAATTTAAAAAGGGCCAATTATCAACGAGTAAAAGATGATTACAGATACAATTTATGAACACTTGAAGGATGTCCAATCTACAAAAATAAAGAATCTAATATCAAAGCCTACAATCATCGAGCCTACAGAAAACCTATCATCTGTAATTAACAAAATTGCCCGAAACAAGTCATACGATGTATTTTGCATGCAAGGTAAAACTACTCTATCTACAAATATTTTATCATTACTTAATGCAAAGAATATAACCAGTATGAAAGTAGAGCCTTTTCTATCTCCTGTTCCATATATTACTTCAAATGATTCAATACAAAAAGCATCTCATATTATGACTCATTATAGAACACGAGAAGTCCCTGTTGTAAGTAAAAATAAAATCATTGGAGTAGTTATTGCTAAACAAATTCTCAAATTACTTTCCCTACAAGATAATAAATGGATAAAGGCAAATTTGATTTACACTCAAAATCCTATTACTATTACTGCAAACGAATCTTTGAGTAGTGCAAAAAAAGTAATGACTGGAAAGAAAATAGATCATCTTCCAGTAATCAATAAAGGAAAAATAACTCAAGTTTTGACTTCATCTCATCTGCTTGAGACCATAATTCCAAAAGAAGGATTAGGTCGTTTCTCTAAAGGTGCAAATAGAGTTCATAAATTAGAGTCTAGAATTGGAAATATTGGTAGTACCAGAATTCCTCAATGCTCGCCAAATGACGATTTAAACGAGATTCTCAAATCTATGCTAAAGACAGACACAACATGTTGCTTGGTTAACCTCTGGGACAATCTACAAGGAATAATTACATTTAGAGACATATTGGAATTATTATCCACCAAATTAGAATCACAAATTCCATTATTCATAGTTGGGATGCCAGAAGATCAAGCAAATGCAAATTTGATTAGTTCCAAATTTAAAAAAACACTCAAAAGATTACAACAAACTTATTCTGAAATTCATGAAGCTAGAGTTTCAATTAAAAAACAAAGAACTGGAGGAAGAAAAGAAGGAACATTTGAGGTAACAATCATGGTAACTACATCACATCATGCACCACTAATTTACAAATCTGTAGGATTTGATTTAAGTGAAGTCTTAGAAGAACTTAGCCAAAAATTATTGAGAAATTTGTCTAAACGTGGAAAACAAAGATCCAAAACAAGTATTAGAAAAATGGGATTGCCTGTTTTCTAATTATCTAAATAAAAAAATCTCTAATTTAGACAAATGTTATTCAATGCCACAAAAATATTCTAAAAACTAGATGTTATTTGACTAGTAAAATCGGTAATTTTGCCTTGTGAGTAACATAGTATGATACACTTCCAAATAATACCTCATTTGTATGACCTTTCCCAGTCATTCCAATTACAATAATGTCAAAATCTTTACTTTCTGCAAACATCACAATTTTAATCCCAGGATTTCCTTGTGCTACAACTCCATTAAAAAGTACATTATTTTTTTTGCATTCTTCATTAGCCTCACCCATCATCACATTTGCTTCTGATAATTGCTTTCCAACAAAACCTTTTTCATCTAGTCCTGAAAGCGGTTTTAAAATTTCTAAGAAAGTGTCATCTTCAGAGTCAGAATGTACTACATAAAATCCTGTAATTGATGCATCAGTTATTTTTGCCAAAAATATAGCATCAGTTAAAGCTCTAGTCGAATTAGAGGATCCATCAATAGGTACTAGAATTTTTTTTAATTTATCCATCGTTTGTGTCCTTTAATTGCATTATACTTTGTTTAAATATCTAGCTTATTATCATATTTGATTACAGATCCAAAAATCACCAATGAAAATCATAATTTTAATTTATCAAGCAAAAAATACATCAAAATAGTATGAAAGAGGAGATTCAATCCTTGGTCGATGAAATTAATATTTTGCTAGATGGGTTAATTCTATCCCTTGAAAGAGGAAAAATTCAAGAGTCTAGTGGCTATGTAAGAAAAATGAAAAGCCATTTAGACAAAGTGCAAGAATATCTGGAAATGAAAAAATCCATACATGAAAAATGAATTATTTTTTATTTTCTCTTTTTTTAAAAAATTATGCAAAAAATCAATTGATATTTTTAGAATTTTTAGCTAACAGTCACTGATGCATTTGCCCATGGATGAATCATGCAAAAGTACTCGTATTGACCAGGATCTTTGAATTTAAAAGAGAATGTAGATTTAGCTTTAATCAATCCACTGTCAAAAATTCCATTTGGTCCCTCAATAACATTTCCACTAGTTACAGTGTGTGAGGTTGAATCATCATTTCTCCAAATAATTTCACCCCCAGTGAAAATTATCAATGATGGAGGATCATAACAAAGATCTACCTCCTCACATCCTGGTATTGAAGTCCCAGCAGGAATGGATACAAGTCTTGAGGATAATTTGGCTGTTGTTAGCTCTTTTGCAGTCTCTCCCAAATCTTTGGTCTCCTCTGCCACTTGTTTTGCAGTCTCTTTTACTTTCTCAAGTGCTTCTGAGCCAGATTCTTTGATATCCTGCCCTGCTTCTTTAATTGAGCTAGTAGATTGGTTTAGTATTGGAGAAATTTCAGATATTCCAGAACCAGAAATTAGTGTAAATCCCAAAGCAATTCCGACTACAGCTATAGCTATCCCTATCCCTGCCTTATCCATTGTAGTCATAATATTACGTCATTATGTTTAGGCTATAAGGAATTATCGGATTATCAAAAAAGAAAATCAAGTAATTAAATTAAGTATGGAAAAAGGACATAATCAGCATGACTAATGATCCTTATTGTCATTGTGGTTCTTGCGGTCATGAAAAAGTAGATGAATGTTATTCAAAACAATGTTCTTGTTGCCTTACGGATCACCAAGGGGCATTTGGAAAAAATAGATGATTAAAATCAAATCATAAAATCAATTATGAAAATTTTGTAGATTGGTTATATTTGAATACAAAAAACTAATCCTGAAATAGTTTGATTAAAAAAAATTTTATTGTTGTGCCGATGTTTTTTCTTTTGTTAATTCCAATGCAAACTATTTTTGCAGAACATGTTTTGGACATTGAAGTATTTGCACAGTATCTTGATATTTCACAGATAGGATCTGAGAAATTCATCCTTGAAGTGAATGGTAATTCATATGACCTCTATTACGGATATCATGGAAGCTTGGATGCCATGGGTAGTGACTTCCAAGATCCAACTCTTTCTGAAATAATTGTTAATGAAGAACGAAAATCCCTAGAAATTACCATGGATAATGTTCCTGAAAGAACAGATTTTTGGGTAAGAGCCCCTTTTGAGGTTATCACAGCAGAAAAGGAAAAATATCAAGTATTAGTTGATGGAGTTGACACCGGTTATGACATAATGAAATTCCCCGATGGTTATGTGGTTGGAGTTTTCATTCCAAAGGATACAAAGCACATCGAAATAATAGGAACCCAAGTAATACCTGAATTTGGCCCTCTTTCCATTTTGATTTTAGGTATGGCCTTTGGCAGTATTATTTACCTAATTAGAAAATCACCTTTAGGAGCAAATATGATAAACATTCGTGGTTAGTTTAATCATTAAAGGCAAAATTGTAGTTGTTTTACTATCCATGACTATGTGCCTAATAATGAGAAAATTTGAATTTATCACAACTAGATTGTATAACTCTTTATCCTAATTTTTTTGCCCACATTATTTGACAATTAATATTCAAGTTATGTAATGAGACAATTCTTGGGCTCAAATACAAGCAAACCAACAATTCTTTTGTTAATAACAGGGATAGGATTAGTGTTATTTTGGAGGGGAATTTGGGAAACATCTGCAAAGTTATTTTCAGAAGAAATTAGTTTAGTTTTAGGATTAATTATTTTGGTATCTGTTGCTGTTTATCAAAAAAGACAAATTTTTCAGTTTTTTGGCGGGGGAAATAATTAATCAAATCTCCAAGAAAACCTTCACTAGTTGAAACTGAATTAAATTGTTAATAAGGTGAAATTAAATTCTTGACAAATAGAAATTGAATTTCTTGGATTTTGTTCAAAATTTACTTTAAAATTTATTCAAAAATCTATAATCATTTCAATTTTGAGCAGAATTCATAATGATTAAAACACCGAGGGTATAAAAGAATAAAATTACATATTATATGTAACTTATGAATATAAATACAATTACCGGAAAACTGCGTGCGAGTATTTTATTTGAAAAAATAAAACACGCTAAGAAAAATAAATCCAAATTGCAAATAAAAAATTTTGATGAAGATTCACTAGTTGTAAACATGGACAAGATTGGTATTACAGAATTTGGACATGGTGCAGTGATTCTCAAAACAGATGATGGTAGAGAATTTCCAATTTCGGCATTTTCATCTGAGACTGCAAAATGTATCTCAGATTTTCAAGCTGGAAATCGCAATGAAATACCATCCATATACCACATGGTAGAGCAGATTTGTGAGGACTCTGGATTACTACTAGTCAAAATAAGGATATATTCTTCTGGTGAGGCGCTACGGGCAAACTTGTATTTTACAGGAAAAAAAGAACTAATTTTGAGGAATTACAGGGCATCAGATGCAATTGCATTGGCTTCATTTTACAGCATACCAATTTTGATCAAAAAAAATCTGCTTGAACAGAGTCCAAAAATTAAGTAAAAATAATGATATTTGTGCCTAAATCTTGAAATTCTATAGTAGAATCTGGAAAATGATTAGTTTGGATAAATCTAAAAATTATGAAATTAAAATGGATGAATTAATTCGGATTATGAAAAATTCTGGTTTTCTGACAAGCAATAGAATAGAGTGGGCAATAAGAAAAAACCCCAGACATGAATTTGTCCCAAAATCTCTACAAGATTCAGCTTACAAAGACATACCACTATCTTTGATGAAAAAACAAACAATATCTCAGCCCTCTGTGGTGTCACGAATGACTGAATTGCTAAATGTCAAGAAAGGTCAGAAGATTCTAGAGGTAGGTAGTGGATCTGGATGGCAATCTGCAATTCTTTCGTTTTTGATAGGACATGGTAAAATTTTTTCAATTGATAGGCATCCAGAACTTGTAAAATTTGCTAAAAAAAATCTGGATAAATTAGGGGTTCAAAATGTTAATGTAATTTTGGGTGATGGTAGTTTGGGTCTTTCAAAAGAGGCACCGTTTGACCGAATTATTATAACTGCAGCATGTAAAAAAGTACCCCCTCCTTTGTTTGAACAATTATCTATGGAAGGATTGTTAATTGCACCTGTTGGTGAATATCCTCAATCATTAATTTTATTTAAAAAAACCTCACAGGGTATTAAAGAAATTGAAAATCAACCAGGCTATGTTTTTGTTCCACTTTTGGGAAAGTTTGGTCATCAACTGAGTTAGAGTTTCCAAAGAGAACAAAGATAAAGTTCTGTTGAGAGAGGATAGTTCATAGCTCAAAAATTTTTCATAATAAAGGCAGATGGGCGCAAAGTCCCTTTTAATCAAAATAAAATCATATCAACTTGTCTGAGGGCTGGGGCAAGTAAAGAAGCCACAAAACGAATTATAAAAAAAATTCGTGGGCAGATTTATCGCGGAGTAGAAACCAAGGAAATTTACAAGATGGTTTTGCTTGCCTTAGGAGAAGAAAAAGAAGGTAGCATCCTTAAACAAAAATACCAGTTAAAGGATGCCATAATGCGATTAGGCCCTGCAGGCTTTATGTTTGAAAATTATGTCGCAAGAATTTTGAAACATTCAGATTTGAAAATCAAAAAGATTAGAGCCAAAATTCAAGGAAAATGTGCACTTCATGAGATTGATCTAATAGCTTTTTCAGAAAATAAAAAAGTCATGATTGAATGTAAATATCACTCTAGTCATGGAATTTACACAGGTTTGAAAGAATCCTTGTATACACATGCCAGGTTTTTAGATCTAAACCCACGATTCGATGAGGAATATATTATTTGTAATACCAAGATATCATTTCAGGCAAAAAAATATGCCAAATGTATCGGTCAACATGTCATATCATGGAGATATCCAGAAGGTAATAGCCTTGAAAAAATTATTGAAGAAAATCATCTTTATCCGATCACCATTCTAAACTTGACTGCAAAGGAAATTGAGATTTTTCATATCAATAACATCATGCTAGCAAAGGATCTTTTAGACCATACAGATTATGACCTAGTCCAAACAACTGGAATAAAACTCCAAAGAATTAAAAATTTCCAAAAATTGATTCGTCAATTATTTTCTTTCTAAAAAGATATTTTTTGCCATTAAATTTGTAATTAAAGTCCATCATGAATTTCATAACTGAAAATCAATATAGAGAATCTAGTTTTTGTTTTAATTGTAATCTTTTTTAAAAAGTAATTACTTGAAGATTCCAGTTCCAAACACTCAGGAAAATACACTGCTAGTAGGATTTCCAAGTACTGGCCTTATTGGAACTTTTTCAATATCATACCTAATTCATTATCTAAAGATGAAAAATATCGGTGAAATTGAAGTATCAGATCTTCCATCTTCTTTATTTGTGGAAGGTGGAGAAATTCTTGCCCCAATTCGAATCTATAAAAAAAATAATATTTTTGCCATTATTTCAGATGTACCATTTGATCAGTATTTAGCTGAAGATTTTGCACATGCAGTGCATGCATTTTGTAAAGAAAACCAAATGAAAAAAATTGTTTTCATAAGTGGCATGGAGTCAATTAACCAAAAAAAAGATGAGCCAGAAATTTTTGGTCTAGTCACTCATAAGACACTAGAAAGTTTACTTTATAATTATAAAATTCCCAAATTTTTAGATGGATCAATTTTTGGGACAGATGCCACTATAATTTCGGTTTTTAGAAAAACAAAGATTCCTTTACTTGTTTTGTATGCAGAATGTCATCCATTTTTTCCAGATCCAAAGGCATCTATCACTGCAATAGTAATTCTGGCAAAAATTCTAAATGTCAAGGTAGATACAAGTGAAATTCAAAAAAGGCTTGACAAAATTCGCATACAACATCGAAATTTAATGGAGGAAACCCTTCGTTCACTACAAGAAAAGCCAGTAAAGGCTCCACAGATTTACAGGTGATATTATGAGAGACGATAATACTATTGAATTGAGAATTACACCTCCAATAATTAGTTCCTTATTTGATGATGTAGAACATGGGGTTCTTTCTCCACTTTCATGTCTAAGAGAGTTTGACCACCACTGGATTTTAGAATTTGATCTTCCACTAGTTAGCAAGAAAGACATCAAAGTAACTTTTGATGGAAATTCCATAAATGTTGAGGCAAAGCTTAAGGAGAAATACTCTGAAGAGAAACTAGGAAAATTTACAAAATTTGAATATTTTAAAAAATCAATTACATTACCTGGTAAAATTGATAGCAAAAAAACTATTGCCAAGTTCCAAAATGGAAGGCTGGTGATAAAAATTCCAAAAAAAGTAATGGGACACCACATCAAAATTGAGTAAACCAGATTTATTTTGATCATGTTTCTAGAATTTTAATAGAAGAAATTCTTGTTTACAGTGTCTTACAAAGTGGTCTTAATAGTTAAATTATAATTTATCATAATTGAATTATGCAAATACTACAATCTCCATTAAAAGTAGAGGATAATACAAAAAAAGCCGATCTTTTAGAAATTGTATCAGACAAATATTGTAGGTCCATTCTTAACGCCATTATGGACAAACCAAAGTCAGCAGTGGAGCTTTCTAGGGAATGTCAAATTCCAATAAGCACCATTTACAGAAGAATTCAAATGCTTCATGATGCAAAGATGTTAAACACATCTGGACAAATAAGTGAAGAAGGAAAAAAATTCTTTCTGTATAAAAGCAAAATAAAAGAGATCAATGCCTGTTATAACAAGGGTGATGTCCAAGTAGAATTAGTTTTCAACCAGTAATCTGGTTATTTTTTTATTTTTTTTAATTGTGTTCATCAAATTCCTCACCAAGATCAATTGTGATGATTACCATAGCCTCCGTAGTTTGAGTTTTAATATTTTTGTCAGGAAGAAATTCATGAAATATTTCTTTTAAAAGCTGATCTACAAACATTGACCAGTTCATTCCAAGTTCATGTTGAACTATAAAATGATGCAAAGAGCCTTCTATTCTATGATCAGAATTAATTCCCGTTGCTCGAACATAATCCTCTAGAGTTTCAATACAACTTTTTAGATCATATTTTCCTTTGATGAACATTACATTATCTTTGAAAAAGGATTTTAACATATCAACTATCATGTTAATATCATTTGCATCCATTTCATCACCTAATTGATGTAGTATGTCCTTTGGTACTGGGATCATACCTATTTTATCACTAAATCTATCCCATTTAGCATATTTTTCAAATATTTGGTTTACAAGAACATTTTGTGATATTTTTTTATTTGATGACTCAGATTCTAGAATTTTGATGATTTTTTCAGGGAGGCGGTAAGTGATTGTACGAGTTTTTTCTTTTTTTGCACGTAACTTTTTGGTTATCTTTGTAATTTTCAAATAATTTCCCCGACTATTTTGGAATTGAAATCCAATTTAAAGTAGATCTAACTCCAAAATTGAGATTATTTTCAGTGGTGAGAATGGACAAAAGGAGTATAAATAAAATTATTAATTATTTATGTATGGGTGAGTGGTGCCAGAATTGTGGTAAAGTAATGAAGTATCAAGAGCTCACACATTGTTCAGATGAATGTTTAATGGAGATAATAAAACAAAGCGAGACATTGAGTTCAGATGGATTGGGAGCTGAAACTTGGGATGAAGAATCAAAACCTTGGAAATAACAGTAATTGAGAAATGAATTAGTAGAAATAAAAGACATTTTGAGAATATATTTAATCCATGAGATACAGTAATCGGTAATCATGAAATGGCATTTTGATGATTTTATCTATGGATCTATTGATGGAGCAGTTACAACCTTTGCAATTGTTGCAGGCGTGATAGGGGCTTCATTATCACCTACAATCATTTTGATTCTAGGTTTTGCAAACTTGTTTGCAGATGGATTCTCCATGGCTGCTGCAAACTATCAATCTTCTAGGGCAAGAAATGAATACATTGCCATGAAAAGAAAGCAAGAAGAGTGGGAAATTGATAATTTAGAAGAACAAGAAAAACAAGAGATCAGAGAGATATATGACAAAAAAGGATTCAAAGATGAACTTTTAGAAGAGGTGGTTCGAATAATTACATCTAGACGAAAAGTTTGGGTTGATACCATGATGAAAGAGGAATTGGGATTAATAGAAGATGGCAAGAATCCTTTAGATAGTTCCATCAGCACCTTTGCTGGATTTAATCTAATTGGATTAATTCCCTTGCTACCTTTTATGGTATTCATCGCACTTGGAATGGATCCCAGTTCTAATGCTTTTAGTTTTTCAATAATTTTTGTAATTTCAGCCTTTTTTCTTGTTGGGGTGATCAAGGGTAAAATCGTCAAAAAATCTAAAATAAAATCAGGTCTTTATACATTGATTATTGGAGGGATTGCAGCTTTGGTAGCATATTTGGTAGGATATGGATTACATGTGTTAATTCAGTGATTTCTAAATTGATTTAATATTATTTCGAATGGTTTGGGCAGATTTTTTGAATAGTTCTTTTTCAGTTTTATCGAGTTCTATTGATTGAATTTCAACAATCCCTTTTGAAAAAATTTTTACAGGAACTCCCATACAAACATCTTGTTCTCCAAATTCTCCTTTCAGTAAAACAGAGGCAGGAATCGATAAAGTTTGATTTCTAACTATAGATTCCATTACATCAAAGGTATTTTTTGCAATACCAAATTGTGATCTATCTTTGAGATCTCTTATTGACTTCCAATAGTTTTGAATTCCTTCTGAAATCTCTTCTTTTTGTGTAGAGTTGATAATTTCAAGGATATTTTTCCCGTCAATTTTTGTTTGGGAAAAGACTGGGACCATAGAATCCCCGTGCTCTCCTAGGACGTTAGCATTTGATATTTGAGAATTTTTTACTCTGATTGTTTTTGAGATTAAATATCTAAATCTTTTTGAATCCAAGCTAGAAGCAATTCCGATGATTTTATTTCGTGGAAAACCAGTTTCTTGTTGAAAAAAATAAGTCAGTACATCTACTGGATTGGATATTATTAAGATAACTGGAGATGAACAATTTTCTTTAATTTTTCTCCCAATTTCTTTTATCATTTTTACCTGTGCTCCAATCATTTCATGTCTATTTTTCAAATAAACACCCGTACTTGCAGCTATTACAATAATTCCTGCTCTGCTTATCTCAGAGTAATCATCGGTTCCATGAATAGTAAAATCAGATGTCTCAGGTATGGAATTTGAAATATCCAGAGCTTCACCAAGTGCTTTACTTTTGGTGCGATTAAGTAAAATAATATCATCCAAGGAATTGGAAGCGCAAAGAAAAGCTAGGGACGAACCAACCAATCCACTACCTATAATGGCGATCAATTTTTTCTCAACTCATTTATTTTATTAAAAGTACAGGACACCTGGTTCTTTGAATTACACCATTAGCTACACTTCCCAGAATTAATTTGTCAAGGCCTGTTCTGCCATGAGAACTAATTACAATAAGATCCATCTTCCTAGATTTTGCAAATACAACAATGTCCTTGACCACAGAATTAGATTTTAAAATTTGTAATTTTATGTCCACTCCAACCTTGTCTGCCATTTCTTCTAGTTTTTCCATTGATTTTTTTGCCGCCTTACTTTGTTTTTTTAAGAGTTGAGAATCGGCTCTAGCATCATAAAATTTATGATGCCACGCATCTCCCTCAACACAAGTTAGTAGAGTTATTTTTGATTCATATTTTTGTGCAACATCAAGAGCCACCTTAAATGCATGAGTGGATGGACTGGATAGATCAAAAGGAACAAGAATATTCTTAAAAAGCATTTCCAATTCTCCATTGTTTTAATATTTTCATTTCATTAGTCTTGTTCATAGTTTGATATTTCCTTTGTGATAAGCAAAAACATACAGAAAAACTTTTTCGTTCATATATAATTCCTCTAAATTAGAATTAAAAGTCAAGCTAATAATTACCAGAGATGATTTTCATCGTTGATATTTCAGAATGATATATTTAATGAATTACTGAAAAGAAGCTTTATGAATGTAAAAAATTTAAAATTATCAGGATTAATCGAAAAACCGATCACAGTAGGTCCTAAAACTTCACTTTTACGAACAAGGGAAATTCTTTTGGAGAATAAAATAAAGCGAGTGATTGTTGCAGATAAACGAAAACCTATTGGGGTAATTACCGAAAAAGATATTGCAAAAAAAATTTATGGTTTAGGAACAACCCCAATTACATCCGTAAAAGCCAAGGATTTCAAACCTAGAAAACTATACACTCTCACAGAAGAGAATACGGTACAAGAATGTGCCAAAATGATGAAAAAGCACAGAATTAGCGTAGTAGTTATCCTAAATCAAGACAATACTCTTAAAGGAATGGTAACAAAAACTGGCCTTGTAGGTGTTTTTCTTACCAAAGAATCATCATCAATCAAAGTTTCTCAAGTAATGAAAGAAAAAGTGATTACTGCTGCTCCAAGTGATCCCATATTACATGTGGAGAGCCTATTGATAAGATATGGAATATCAAGAGTAATTATAAAAAGAAACCAAATGCCTGTAGGAATAATCACTTTCCGAGATTTTGTGCCTGCAAAAATTCCTAAATGGATTGCAGAATCTGCAGACCCAAAAGAAGTTCAAGAATACAAATTCAAGAAAGGATTAGAAGAAATACACTCTAATCAGATGAGCTATCTGTTTCCTTTTCATTCTACTGATATAATGACTCCTAAACCCGTTACTGTTGATGCAGATGATGATGTCAAACAAGCCATAGTATTAATGATAAATAATAATATCAGCGGACTTCCAGTTGTAAAGAAATCCAAACTAGTTGGAATAATCACAAAATCAGATATTGTAAATGTTCTAGCTGGATAGATTTATTTCACAATCAACAACGAGCAAGGAGAAGATTGGGCAAGTTTGTTGGAAACACTTCCTAGCAAAAGTCTAGTTACAGAGCCAAGTCCTTTGTTGCCAACAATTATTAAATCACATTTTTCTTTTTTTGCAATCTTTTCAATTTCAGTTACAATGTTTCCTTCTTTTAAGAGAATTTTTGCATTAATTTCTTTTTTTAGAAGAAAATCACTTGCTTTCTTTAGGGTCTTGTCTCCAAATTTATGAAGAATTTCAAGATATTCTTTTCGATCTAACAAATTTAGTGGAAGGGATTTTTCTACCACATACAACAAAATAATCTTAGAGTCAAATGTAATGCCAATTTCAGATGCACGCTGTAAGGCTTTTTCAGAGTATTTTGAGCCATCAAGTGGGACAAGAATCTTTTTGAAACTAGTGTTAACGGTATTCATTTTACAATTAATACAGGTACTTTGACCTTGTGTAAAACATAGTTTGAAACACTACCCAAGAACATTTCTTTTGCAGAGCCTCTCCCTCTAGCACCGATTACAACCATATCGATCCCATTTTTCTTGTTATTTGCAAATCTAGCAATATCATATCCAGGATCACCTGCTAGAGATTTTCCAGTCAGTTGAATTCCTTTTTTAGCTGCCCTAATTTTTGCACTTTCAAGAGTTTTTTTAACATCTTTCATAGAGCTGAAATCTAAAAATCCAATAGGATGAATCGCATATATTCCAGGTACGGCTTTTATTGATAAAGCAGTGATTGTGCCATGAGATTCTCGAGCAATATGAATAGCCATATCCAATCCACGAATAGAATTGGCAGAACCATCAAGAGGTACCAGAATTTTTTTAGTTTTAATTACCATAATTGAGAGGAATTCTTGGCTAATTTTAAACACTCTAATGATTATCCTTATTGATTTTCAAAAATGATAATTTAGAGATTATCTCATATGCATAAAAAATTAGGTTGTTTTATGCATAATACCTTTGCAAATCAAATAATGAGTAAAGATGTGTTAACCGTTGATAAATCGACTTCGTTACAAGAAGCTGCACTAAGCATGAGTAAATTAAAAGTTGGTTGCGTGATTGTTACCAAAGATGACAAACCAATTGGCATTGTAACTGAAAGAGATTTTGTGACTAAAGTTGCTGCGGAGGGACGACCTTTGTTTACTGAGATTTATGAAATAATGTCATCACCACTAATTACTCTTGATCCTGAAGACACCGTTTGGGAAGCCTCAGAATTGATGAAAGAAAATTTAATTCATAAACTACCAGTTAAAGAAAATGAAAAAATCATTGGAGTTGTAACTACTACAGACATCGTTAAAATTTGTAGTGTGGGTTCGGACTCTGAAATGCGTAGAATTTGTGATCAAATACTTTTAAGAATGAAAGACGAGTAATGCAACAAATCTTTTATGGTAATTTTCTTTATCATCAAAAAATGATTATTCACTTATAGACTTTCATATTTTTTCCAAGTAAATCTTTGTAATCTAGTATGCGTTAGTAGTTTTGAAAGTTCCTTTTTTTAATTGAATTAAAATTCTAATCAAAAAGAATAGCCAAATACCCATTAAAAAGAAATATAGAATATTCACATTAGGCTCTTCAGAAATTACCTTTTCTTCTGGTTCTTCAGGTATATCAAATGGAGATACAGTCACAATTCCAAGAAAAATCGGTATGGCTACCAGAATAACTAAGGGAATTACCATGATTGTTATTAATTATAAGGACTGTAATTTGAAAAAATCTTTGCCACTGAATGAAAATACATGTCTCTCATATCGTCTTCCGTACAAACTGCCAGTAACCTTACAATATCAGTTGATGTAATTATTCCCACTAAATTATCATCATCAATAACAGGTAATTTCCTTATTCCCCTATCATGCATTAAATCAGACGCTATTCGAATTGAATCACTAGAACTTACCGAAAATAATGGAGAAGACATTATTTGTTTTATTGGAGTAGATATTTGATAAGCATGAGCAACCACTTTTACTGCAAAGTCTCGATCAGTAACAATTCCTATGGGTAGATTATTTTCCATAACAATCATGGCTCCAACTTTTGCATCTTCCATCATTTTTGCAGCCTCATTTATTGTAATTGAAGCATCTACAGATATTACTGATTTTGTCATAACATCTGCAATCGTTATAGCTTTTGGGTTATCCATCTTACATAGTTACTAAATCAATTAGATATTTGATAGTCTTCTAGAATATCACATCTGAAAATCATAGCAGATAATCTCAAGCCCATTTAAATTGAAAATTATGATATGCAACCTTATGACAATTAAAACTAAAAAAATTCTGGTACCTCTTGATGGTTCTGCCAATTCGTTTCGAGGTCTGGATGTTGCGATTCATATGGCAAGACAATCACAAGCTACAATTTCAGGCCTATATGTAGCTGGAATTGTCAAACCCAAGATTAGTGAGCCTATTAGTCCTTTAGAGAAACTTTTTTTAGAATATGCACAAAAAATAATGAAAAAAGCCAAATTAAAGGCAGCAAAAAAAGGAATTTTATTTTTTGACAGACTTTCTTATGGGGATAATGGAAAAAGAATTGTCGAGATTGCTGAACGAGAAAATTTTGATTTAATTGTTATTGGTTCTAGAGGAATGGGAGCTGCAAAAGAAATGTTCTTGGGAAGTACATCAAATTACGTTCTTCACAAATCAAAGAGGCCCGTGTTGATAGTAAAATGATATGGTAGAATTAGAAAAAAAATCATTAGAACATTTAGAGCAATTACTTGAAAAAACTCAGGAATCATTTGGAGGTTTGTCATCCAGATGGGACAGTCTACAACCAAGAAGGGAATTTAATTTAAAACTCTCGGAGGATTTTCATCTTGGATTTATTTTTGGGAAATTAGAAGATGATTTTGTTAAATGGTTTTACTCGGAAAATGGTAGATCAATGACAGATCGCGAATATAGAGAGTTTTGGAAACAATGTCGAGTATTTGTAAGAACTCTACATAAAAAATATGACACGTTCTATTTTCAAGAATAATTTTTGCTTGAATTTTTCAAAAATCAAAAATTTTTATTTTTACGCCTGTTTTTTAGCTAAAAAATCACAAAATTAATTGATTTTCAACATCGATAATGGGAACTTATCTAATATTGCTGATTAACAAAAAAACAAGTTGTCTGAACTAAAACGCCACATGGGGCTTTTTCACCTTACCATGTACGGAGTGGGATTGATTCTTGGTGCAGGGATTTATGTACTAATTGGTGAGGCCGCAGGTATTGCTGGGGATTCTGTATGGATCGCATTTGTCTTGGGATCAGTTGTTGCCTTGTTTGCAGGATTTAGTTATGCAGAATTATCATCAGTATTTCCAAAAGCCGCTGCAGAATATGTATTCATTAAAAATGCTTTTAAAAATAATTTTTTTGCATTTGTAATAGGATGGCTAACTGCTATCACATCCATAATTACAGCAGCTACAGTAGCAATAGGATTTGGTGGATATTTTGCAGAGTTTGTAAATATCCCAATTATTATTTCAGCTGTCGGTTTACTTATTGTCCTATCTATAGTAAATTTTATTGGAATTAGAGAATCCTCTTGGACAAATACAATTTTTACAATAATTGAAGTTGCAGGTTTGATATTGATCATTATTATCGGCTTTACATTCAGTAACCCTGAGCCGGTAAATTATACTGAAAGTCCTACAGGTCTTACAGGAATTGTTATTGCATTTGTATTGATTTTTTTTGCATTTATTGGATTTGAGGACATGGCAAATATTGCTGAGGAAGTGAAAAAACCTAAAAAAACACTTCCCCGGGCGATAATTCTATCAGTAATAATATCAGGAACAATTTACGTTCTAGTTGCGCTAGCTGTAGTTCGAGTTGTTAATTGGGAGGAGCTTGCAAATTCAGCTGCACCAATGGCACTAGTAGCCCAAAGAGGTTTGGGCGCTGAAGCACATATTCTTCTTTCATCTATTGCTCTTTTTGCCATAACCAATACGGTATTGATTACACTGGTTGCAGGTTCTAGAATTTTTTATGGGATGGCTCGTGAAAAAGTTTTTCCAGGCATTTTAACAAAAGTCCATTTTAAAACAAAGACTCCTTGGATTGCAATAATTGTAATTATGATAACTGGCATAGTCTTTACATTTATTGGAGATATTGTAGTTGTTGCAAATATTACAGTTTTTGCAATTGTAATTACTTTTGCTGCAGTCAATCTAGCAGTGATTGTTTTACGTTACACCGAACCAGATATTGAAAGAAAATTCAAGGTCCCAATTAATATTGGAAAATTTCCAATTCTTCCATTATTTGGACTAGGGATTTCAGTGTATATGGCCTTGCAATTTGAGATCGAAATAGTATTAGTAGGATTAGGGATTATTGTAGTTGGAATTATTTTTTATTTTTCCTACAATAAACAAAAGATGAATACAAAATGACATTTGGATTTGACCTAATTCCAACAATAATAGGGCTTTTGTTTATTGTAATTCCTTCAATGTTGCTAGGTCGACTATGTGCACGTGCTGGGTTATCAGAAATTATTGGCTTTGTAGTAGGAGGGGTGCTGCTTGGTCCTTTTGCTCTAGGAGGGTTTATTCCCTTATTTGATAAACCAATTATCCAACTAGATGATCTAACTTTATTATTATGGCAAATGTCAGGTGTAATAATATTATTTTCTGCAGGACTTCATTTTACATTTAAGGATCTTCTCAAGGCAGGATATAGTGCTGCAATAATAGGAACATTTGGTTTAATCATGCCACTTGTTTTAGGGTATTTTATTTCCATGTTATTTGGATTTGATTGGGCCGTTTCAATATTAATTGGTGCCACATTGAGTGCAACTAGTATTGTAATTTCAGTGACATTGCTAGAAGAGATTGGAAAAGAAAAAACCCCAGAGGGAAATATTTTGGTAAATGCTGCAGTGTTAGATGATGTTTTGGGATTAGCAGTTTTATCGTCTGTAGTTTCAATAATTACTCTAAACTCTCTACCAAGTATAGAGTCAGTCTTAATTATGACTGGAGAATCACTTGTTTTTTGGTTGTTGTTACTATTAGGAGCAGTTTTTATTCTTCCAAAAATCGTTCATGGGATTGCCCTTGCAAAACCTACATCGCTTGAGACAAGAGGTATTAAGCAAGCTACTGCAATTGGTTCTGCGTTTGGATTTGCTGCAATAGCATCTTCAGTTGGACTCAATCCCATAGTAGGTGCCTTTGCTGCAGGTATGGGATTGGCAGGTTCAAAACTTGTTGGAAATATTCGAGAATTTATTGGTGAATTAAAAGTAGTAGTAGCCCCGTTATTTTTTGCAATAATTGGTGCCCATGTGGATCTTCGGTTAATCTCTGAAGTGAATATAATTTTTCTTTTTTGTATTTTGGCAGTTGCTATTTTAAGTAAAGTTCTGGGTTGTGGAATACCTGCTGCAATATTGTTAAAGAATAAATCAAAAGGCTTTCGCATAGGATATGGAATGATTGCAAGAGGTGAAGTGGCATTTATCACTGCAGGAATCGGAATTGCCAGTGGAATACTTTCTGATTCTATCTATACAACTTTGGTGTTGGTAATTTTGGCCACCATTATAATCACACCAATTCTTCTAAAAAATTCATTCAAGTCAGAAATATCAAATACTATGTAATTTTTATTAAAATTTTAACCCAAAAATTTCTATAGATAAACTATAGACGTTATTTTTTATTATTTTTCAAAGATTTGAGTAGAATCTATGTCAGAACCAATACACATATCACTGTACTCTTCAGGATTTAGTGAATAACATACTTTTGGCTCAAATCGAATAATGTGTCCTTCCTTTTCAGAGATTTTTTTTACTTTGGAAGAAGAGTTTTTCTCCAAGGTTTTTTTGATTATTGATTCTCTTATTTGGGATTTTTTTTGTTCATCTGTGATAAAACTAACCGTTCCTCGAAACTGATATCCTGTGAGATCCTCTTTGTTAAAGACAGAAACTGTTGCCCAAGGATTTACCTGAAAATTCCTAAAGGTCTTGTGTTTGAAAAAATCAATCCAATAGATAGCCTCATTATCTATTTTAAAAAATATTCTTGGAGAAACGTTTGGTAATTGATTTTCTCCCACTGTTCCTACTGCGAAAATTCCCTGAGTTTCGATGAACTCTTTGATTTCAAGAGGAATTATCACCATAATCATATCATGTCAAATTCATATTAAAAATTTTAAAAAAATCATTAATGAAACTCAAATTAGATAATCTATTCCTAAGTTTTAAAAGGCCGAAAGTAATTAAGGAAACTATGAAGAAGATAGAAACTGTCGTTAGGTCAGCTTTGAGAGATCAAGTAGTATCTGCCATCAAAAAAGAGGGGGTTGGTGGAATTACAATTTGGCACACACAGGGCCAAGGAGCAGCAGATCCTCCGCTTGTTGGACAATACTTTTCCAGAGAGAACATTGTAACAATTGTTCCCGATTCTAAAGTAGATGTAATTTTAGACGCTATTGCTCAGGTTGCATGTACCGGAGAAAAAGGTGATGGCAAGGTCTTTGTAACTAATGTAGAACAGGCTTTAGATATTTGTACAAAACAAAAAGGCGAATCTGCAATCTAGATTCAAATTTTTTTTCTTGAATATTTTTGATAATTTTTTAATGTGATTATTGTGAATAATTGCTTTTGATCAAACGGGGTTTTGACAATTAATCCTCAGATTCTTCATATTCTTCATCTTTTTCATATCCTTCCTTAAGCTCAAGCTGATGATCATCTTCTTTCATTTGGTCTTGTTCTAATTTTTTCCAATCTTTTTCTTTATCAATTTTTTCAGTCATGATACATTATACATGACATGACATATTAGCAAAGTCATGATTTTCAATTATGATATTTGAACTGAAATTATTTTGATGGCAGAATTGATGGATCTAAATAAATCTCAACGTTTTAAAAAAATGATTGTTTTTGATTAATCGCTCTTAAAATTCAATCAACAATTGCTCTTGCAATGTCTGTTTTGCTAATAATTCCAGAAATAGAGTCATTTTCATCAAATACAACCAACCCGCTGATATTATTTTCTAGGATTAATTTGCAAGCAGTAGATATTTTTTCGTCAAATTTTATTGAAACAATGCCTTTAGTCATTACCTCGTTTGCAAGAGAGATATTCCCAAACCCTTCTTTAGAAAGAAATCCTTTTCTAATTTGATCAGGGATGGTAAATCCCATGTCATCTTCTTCACTGCCTAATTCAATGGATATCCTAAATAGATCTCTAAATGAAATAACACCTGTAGGCTCTTCATTTTGATTTTTCACAATTATTCTTGAAACCTTATTCTCAAGCATTTTTTTTACTACCTTGTATAACGGTGCAGCTGAGTGAGTATAGACATAGTCATGAGTCATATAATCAAATATTTTTTTCTCTGATGGATTATCTAAATAGTATTTTACAAGATCTGTTTTTGTAAATATGCCTGTGATGTTTTCTGGTGACCCAATTGTAAGTGAACTTACTCCTTTGTCAATCATTATTTTTGCTGATTCTTTTGGGGTTAATTTTTCTTCAATGAATAATATTGGTTTCATTATTTTACTAATCGGAATATCATCTAATCCTCGCATAGAGTTCTCAGAAAAAAGAAATAATCCAATATCTTTTTCAGTAATAATTCCTACTGGTTTTCCAGATTCTACTACAATTAATCTGCTTAGTTTTAATTCTAATAATTTTTTGATTATATCAGATACTGTTGAGCTTTTTAGAATCGTAATAGGCTTATTACTAATTTCACTAATTGACAACAACTAAATCGAATTTGATTTCTATTAAAAGACCATATATAATTTTCATTGATGAATGTAAATTCAATTTAATAGATATTGTATTTCAAAGTTGGAAATCATAGTCTTTTTATATATTCGAAGAATAAATAGAACAATTATGGCGAAATTCAACAAAATTCTTGTTCCGCTAGATGGATCTACTAATTCAATTCGTGGATTAGATAGAGCAATTGAAATTGCCAAAGAGAGTAATGCCGAAATTACAGGATTTTATGTCTTCCATTTGCCACTAATGGCAGGGATAAAGTATACCCAAAAAATGAAGGATGATGCACAAAAAAAAGCCGTCAAGGCAATTGGTCCTGCAATGAAACGTGCTGAAAAAGCAGGAGCTTCATTCAAGTACAAAACCGGCGGAGGTCATACGGGCTCTGAGATTGTCAATTTTGCTAAAAAAGGAAATTATGACATGATTGTTATTGGAGCAAGAGGAGTGGGAGGGGCCAAAGAAACTTTCCTTGGAAGTACCTCTAATTACGTAATGCATAAAACAAAAATTCCTGTTTTAGTGGTAAAGTAAACACATAGAATTCCACAATTTTTCTAGTTTATTTTTGAATTATACGTCTAAATTTAGAATCTCAATTTATCCGACCGGTAAATGTTAGTCAACTAGAACAATGTAAAGTAATAATTAATCAGAAAGACAAAATTACATGTGAAGATAATATGCCCAAAATGCAAGAAAAATGCAGAACTGGCAATGGATTTCTCATTGGTAAAATGCGAAAATTGTGATTTGGATATGAGTTATGGAGAATATGTAAAATTCATTGCGCATAATGAAACCACATATTCAGATATTCTTGGTGATTATACAGGGAGTACGGAGGGTCAAACAGCAGGATCTTTAGATGATTGGGATTAAAACCTGGAAAAACATCCATCAGATTAAAATAATTAGCTTAAGACATTTCTAAATACAATTGGAATTTTTATTAGAAAATATTCTAAATCTGGTAGGATTTTTGGTAGGATTAGCAATTGGAATTGTTTCAATTATTGGATATAGAAATACAGGTAGTCCAACATTGTTTAGATTATCTATTGCTTTTTTTTCTATTAGTATTGGGTTTTTTGTAATATGGGCAGGTTACATGATAGAAGATTTTATAATAAAAGCAGGGAGTTTAGAAAGATGGATACAAACTTTAGGAATAGCTATTCAAACTATAGGATATTTTTTCATTGCATTTTCTCATAGTATAAAATCACTTTTCCCAAAATCTAGATACTTTAGATCCGTCGGAATTTTTCCATTGTTTATAGTATCTTCAGTACACGTTGAACATATTTTTAGATCAGTCTCCTTTATTTTGCTTGCCTATGGTGCTATTGAAACAATTTTATCATATTTTGAAAATAAAAACAAAGGTGCGATTTCAGTTGCAGCTGGATTATCTTTTTTAGCATTAGGGGAATTTTTGGGATGGTATTCATTTGTTTTTCCAGAATCAATATTATATTTTGTATCAATGGTAATCAAAATTGCAGGTTTAATTGCTCTGTTTATCCCCGTAAGCAAGGTACCGCTTACCAAGATTAAGTTTGATGAGAGCTTTGATTGACTTGGGATATTAGGCTCAAATTAACAGAGATTTGAAATTTGTCAAATTCTTTTATCTTTTTAGTCGATTGGAAAATAGCATCCCACTATCATAGATATTCTAAAAATTGTATTTAGATAAAAATGGCTGAATACCGTACACATATGAAAATTATTGGAGATATACTATCTACTACCCGTGATGATCTTCAAGATGAGGATGGTGCAACTGTAACTTATCTTATAAGAAAAGCAAATGTTTCTCATTCAAGAATTTCAAGAATGTTAAAAATTTTAGTTTCTCAAGGATTACTTGAAAAAGTAAATGAAGAGGGTTCAAATAAATACAAAATTAGTCAGTCAGGAAGAGAGTTTTTACATGCATACAATACATTTAGCGGTTTTGCAACTAATTTTGGTCTGACCATTTAATCTTCTGACTCTTCAAAATCATCCAAATCATCATCAAAATCATCTTCAAATTCTGTATCTTCATATTTTGATGTTTCACTAAGCATTTTGGAATAGAGTCCTATCAAGATTAAAAATGTATTTAAAACAAAATGAATTATTAAAGAAAGGAATTAGTATAATCAATTGAAAGTAAAATGTGATAAAGAAGGAATAGAAAAAGCAACCAAAATTATCAAAGATGGTGGAATTGTAGTATTTCCAACAGATACAGTTTATGGTATCGGATGTGATCCTTACAAAAAAAAATCCGTAGACAAAATTTATCAAATTAAAGGAAGATCTAAAACAAAACCATTTCCTGTATTAGCATATTCATTTGATGAGGCATCAAAAATTGTAGAATTTGATAAGGATTCTAAAAAAATTGCCAATAAGTTTTGGCCTGGACCTCTAACTTTAATATTAAAATTAAAAGATCAAAGATTGAAAAAATCTTTAAATTTAGAGAACAAGATAGCCATCAGAGTTCCAAACAATCAATGTTTATTGAATATTTTGGAAAATTCTAAATTTCTTGTTGGAACTAGTGCAAATATTTCTGGAGAGAATTCTTTTACGAAATCAAATGATTGTTACCAAAACATAAAGGATTATGATATTTTTGTAGATGATGGCAATATCAAAACTAGTGGTGAATCAACAATTTTAGAAATAGACCAAGGCAAACCAATTATCCATAGAATAGGGGCATTAAAAAAAGAGGAGATTATAGAATTTTTTTGAACTTAATAGTTACTTGTGCACGGCATTTGGAACCAGAAACACAAGAAGAAATTAATAAAATCTTGGGGATTTTAGGAGATCCCGAACCTAAAATAACAATCACCAACATGTCCGGAATTCTAACAGTAAATACAAAATTAGACCCAATCGTAGTAGTAGCAAAAATCCAGGAATTAATTCTTGATGAACCTTGGAGCATCAGATATTGTCTTCGAATCATCCCTATTCAAAAAATTTCAGAAACAATAATTGAAGATATTGAAAAAGTAATTTCAGAATTAAGAGATTTGATACCAAAAGGAGATACATATCGAATATCAATTGAAAAAAGAAACTCCAATATGTCAAGTCAGGATTTAATTACCAAAATTGCCAATAAAATTGAAAATAAAGTATCATTGGAAAATCCAGATAAAATTATTCTAATAGAAATTTTGGGAGCAAAGACTGGTATTTCCGTTCTTAGAAAATCGGATGTTTTGAGTGTAGAAAAAACTAAAAGAAGTTTATCAGATTAAAACTGCTCCTTTTTCAATTAAAATATCTTCCAAGGGGTTTTTGGAGTAGACAGAATCTAAGTGTCTTTTGGTAATTTGAAAATGTTTTTTCAAAAATAATGAATTATCTTTTGAAAAAATTTCAGTAGTTAAGGGATTTAATTTTTGATGAAGGTTATTTAATATTATTTTATTGCCAATTGCAATCAAGATAAAATTTTTTTTTGGCTTAATTCCTGCAAAATATATTGCATCAGAAATTTGTTTTGTAGCTGCAAAACGCAATAAAATATCAGTTTCAATTTTATTTGAAAGTAAAATATTTTCTTTGTCTGAAACTAATGATATTGTAAGAATTTTTGTTAAATGATTTAAATTTAATATAAAATTACTTGAAATTCCTTGCAACTTGATATTTGGGAATTCTTTTCTAAGATCATCAAGAAAAGAAACATCAATTTTTTCATTTCCTTTTATTTCCAAGATTTGAATTGATTTTTTTCCAACAGTAATCATAATTTTTTTATTTGATCCTCCATGAATTATTGGAATAATACTAATCACATCATTATTGTTAATACGAGTCATTCTTCCATCCATAGCTGACGAGTCTGCTCCATTAACTGCAATCAAAATATTATTTGTATCAAGAGTGGCAGTATTTTTTGGTTTTATGTCTAAAAGTTTTTCAAGAAGATCTTCAATTGTTATATTGTCTAGGTCTAATTCAATCTGATCAGTTGAAAAAGACTTTTTTGCACCACCTATCAGTTTTATTGTTATCATAATTTTGATTGTCGCAAAGGTGAGAATTAAATTTTGGAAAATTTAATCTGTTTTTTCTTCAGAAGGTTCATTTGGTTCTTGAACATCTGTAGTATCAACACCTACCTCAATAACGTTTTCTTCCGAATTTGGCGAAATTTCTGTTTTAATTTTGGTATTATCCTCTACTAAATTATCTTCATCGTTGGAGGCGGTTGCTTTTGATAAATTAAATTCAGTTTCACGATTTTCCTTTTTTATTAAATTAGTGATGTAACCTGCAACTTGATTTTTTAATCCCTTTGAACGAACTATGGCTACCTGATCTAATGATTTTTTATTATCGGTAAAATTTTCCCCAAATTTTGATTTGTGTTTTTCTAGTACTTCATATGAAAGGCGTTTTATTCTATCCACTCTTGCAATACCAGACTAGGGTTTTTTATACCTATATTCCCAAAAAATTTTTAGAGTTTTTCTCTAGAATTAAGGCCATTTCATCAAATTGTTTGTTCAAAATTTTTGAAGAACAAAAAATCACGCTTGGAATAAAATCAATTTGGGCAGATTTCATCTCAAAACATCTTGAAAATCTTACAGGGCCATCTGTTTCAACCAGAATTTTGTCCTCATCAGTTTTAGCTAATAGAACTTGCTTATCATTTGCATAAATCATTACAGGTCCATAGGATACAAAACAATCCAGATCCATAGCCTTTTGCAATTGTTTTTTATTGCCATCAAACCAATGAAGTAAAATATTTTTTGTTCTATAAGATGTCAATAAATCAAATACGTCATCAAGGCTTTTTCGAGAATGGACAGATATTGGTTTGTCATGTTTCTCAGCTAGAGACAAAAGAGATTCAAATACATAAATTTGATTTTTTTTATCTTCATCATTGTGAATATATGTTGGATCTAATCCAATCTCGCCGATACCTGAAATTATGTCTATTTTATCTTGGATTAAAGTTATCATTGGGTCTAATGTCTCATTTGCACATTCTGGATGAATTCCAATAAAAGGTAAAATCAATTTACTTTGTTGAGCAATTTCCAGAGTTCTTTTAGAATTTGTATAATCCATCGAAACACAACAGGCTTTTATTTTCATGGTTTCCATGCCTCTGATTATTTGATTTAGATCCTTATGATATTCAGGATCTGATAAGTGGATATGAGAATCAAATAACCAAGTCATTATCTTTCAATTTTATAAATAGTCTGTATAAATCGATTTCTTGGTGATATTTTTTCACTCATCATCTTTTATCATATTATACAAAAATAAATCAATGAAATCATCAGAGTTAGGCCTTTCTGCGATGTATAGAATTTTAAAAAAAGCAGGAGCAGAACGTGTTAGTGATGAATCAGCCGATGAACTTCGTCGAATTATAGAGGAGTTGGCTATCAGTATAGCGCAAAGCGCCGTAGACATGGCATCTCACGCTGGAAGAAAAACAGTTAAAGCTGAAGATGTAAAACTTGCTTCAAAACCATTTACCAAATTCTAATCTAAAGAGTTTAATTATTCATTTTGTGTTTTTCAAAACGGTACTCTGGCAGAACGGTTATGCGTGGGCCTGCAAAGCCTATACAAGGGGGTTCGACTCCCTCGGGTACCTTTAGGTTTCTATTATAGGGTAAACAAAATGATAAAAAATAAAGAAAATTCTGAGCAGATGAATTGAATAAATCTGAATTTAATATTAAAAATCGAAAAATAATTTACCTTGTTAACCAACTACTTTTTCGAAATGTCCATAATGCAGGTGCTGTAAGAAATGGATAGACAAATGCAACAATAATTGCCATTATTGGCCTTAATTTCCAATTTACTGATGTGGGATCCCTCAATTTGTAATCAATACCATGTACTACTCCTACTGCCAAAAACCCTGCAATGAAAAAGGCAGTTATCCAATATGCCCCCAATACAAAAGGGGCATGATAGAGTGCAGTGTAAAGAATTATTGGAGTTAATATGAAGGAAGCAGCTGTTCCAAAATTATTAAACGCCAGCAGGATGTTTTTTCTGTAAAGAAAGGTCATCATAAAGACCATTGCACGTATTGCTCCTTTTCGCCATCTAATTTGTTGTTTAAGCAATCCTTTGAAAGTATCTGGTACTTCACTGAAAATTATTGCAGATGAAACATATTTTGTTCTCCAATCAACCATAGCATGAGCAGTCATAATGGCATCCTCAGCATCATCAAATTGTGAAGCCCACTCTAAGATTTTTAATGGAATTTTACTAAGGAATTTAGAGCCCCAAATATTTTTTTTATAGTATTTTTTATAATCATAATTTTTTCCAACAGTTTTAATTCCATTCATCAAAGGAAGATATTTCTCTATTGCTTCTCGTCTGTAACCTCCAAAACAGCCACAACATACCATAACACCCCCTAAAACACTTTGAGTGGTTTTGGAGATATTAAATTCATAGTCATACCAAGCATCTTGAAGTCTCGCGAGATAACTTGTTTTGATGTTCCAGGGTTTTATATGACCTACTATAGCACCAAGTTTTGAATCTTTGTTAAAAGCCCTCATCATCTCTGTTATTGCATGCTTATCGACTACACTGTCAGAGTCGATAAATAGTAAGAAGTCTCCTTTTGCATTCGAAGCTCCCAAATAGTTTGCTCTTGTTTTTCCTTTATTTTTTTGATGGAATACTCGAAGATTAGAATATTTTTTATCCAAACGGTCTAAAATTTCTCCAGAGCCGTCAGTACTACCATCATTTACGGCCATCATTTCAATATTTTTATACGTTGAATTTGCGATTGCGTGAATTACAATTTCAATCATGTTTACTTGATTATACACAGGAATTATTACAGATACTAGTGCATTTCCAGCAATTCCCTGGGCAGGATTTTTGTAAAAAAACCATCCGACAGCAAGGGTAACAATAACATCTAGTAAAACAATACTGATTGCTATTACAAGATAATCAAGTGTTCTAATTCCAGTATATAGCATTGTAATAAGTAATCCACTAAAAATCAAAATTGCTGTAATTCTAAGAAGCCATCCCTTTTTTGGAATATGTATCCTTCCACAAAGCTGCATTTTTTGGCCAGAGACGATAGAACTTATTGCAACCTCTGCTTTTTGTGAGGGCGAATCTAAGATTTTTTGACTGCTTTCTTGTACCAGTCGTGGTTTTATTGGTTGGCTATCAAACAGCTGTCTGCTAGTTTTCCCATCTTTTTCTGGTTCTTGGAGGAGTTGGGGTGGGAGTATTTGACTTTGTTGTATTTTAGTAGGAGTCCTAGCTGATTTTACAGCATCTTTGATGAGTTGGGGGTTGATTAATTTAGTATGCTGTATTTGTTTGCGACCTATCGCATCTGTTTTTAGTTGGGGTCGGATGGGTTGATTATCAAAAAAGTTGTTGGAAGATTCATTATCTTTTTTTAGATGGAGGCGAATTGGTTGATTGTTTGGTGTCTCTTTGAGATCTCTAACATCCTTCACAGCATCCTTAATGAGTTGAGGATGAAGGGAATTGCTTTTAACCGAGTTTTTTCGAGTGATTTTTTTAGTTTTCAGCTGAGAACGATTAGGTTTGTCAGGTTTTTTTTTACGGGTCATTTTTCTTTTCAATATTTACATTAACGTCATTTCTGCCAGACCTAGTACTACCAAAAAATATACCAAAAGATGTTCCTGGAAATGCCTGTTTAGTCATTCCTGTAATCAAAACTAGATGTCGAGTTCCCACTAACGATCCTAAAGTGTAATCCAAAGTCATCGAATAAATTTCCAGATTTTGCCTTAATACCATTGTGTGGTAACAATCTAGATTATTTGTTACCAGTAGATAACATTGTAAATTAGATACATGTTGAAAACATTGATTCTAAATTACATGGATAATCATCTTTTGTCTTAAATTTTTTAAGAAAATTCTAATTTAAAAAATTATTTTAGTTTACTTTAAAAATTTTTTGGGCCGCCATTGGGAAGATACTGAGATTCTTTAATTTTTTCATAATTCATTATCTTTAGATTTTAACCATAGAAAATAATTTCATCGTTAAAGGAAAATTTGTATAACCAGGTTGATTTTCATTCTTATCTTTTTAATAGTTTATTCAACTAATACTTGTCCTTTCATCCAGGGATGTAAAGTGCAAAAGTAATCAACTAATCCCTCATCCTTGAATGTGAAACTAAATTGTTGCCCAGGATCTAAATATCCAGAATCAAACAAACTGCTGGGTTCACCATAAAAACCAGAGGTTACACTATGAAATGCTGAATCCTCATTTGACCAGGTTACTTGGTCTCCTATTTTTATCGTTACCAGAGAAGGAATATAACATGAATTGGTTTCCTCACAGCCTGGACGAGACACCTTGGTGGGCATTATAACATCAGGCTCCATCATAACTACTAATTTCTCTTCCAATTCTGAATTATTAATTAGAAATAAAACAATCATAATCACTAAAATTATTCCAGAAATAATTCCAATAGATATTTTTGTTTTGCTCAAATCACATCACATTTAGAACCAAGTTATTACGTAATGTATTCACTCTGCTCTTTAAATGTCAAACATTTTTCTTTATGAAATGATTCAAAATTTCAAATAAGGGGTTGTTTTCGGGGATTGAACCTGTTGGTTTTAGGGATTCATAGAAAATTAGTTTGGTAAAGCTAGTCTGGCAGTATTAGAATGTTTTTAGTGATTGTTTTGGTACCAATTAGGCGTAATTTGAAAGAATTTTTCTAAATTAGGAAGTTTTGATTTTCTAAGGAGTTACTGTGAATCCATCAACTTTGGTATCACTAGAAGAATTAGGGTTGGATACAGTTACATCCCAAGAACTTCCATCTGGTGGACCACCATTTTTGATTGAAATTATAGCGGTAATGGTAGTTCCATCAAGAGATACCACTTCGCCAGAAACAGTTGGGGTAGGACCACTTCCATTTGATAACGTAATTGATGCTCCTGAAACAAATCCGTTACCAGTGATGGTTAAAGGATATGAATTTCCTTTTGATTCAGAGGACGGAGAAATGTCTTCTATAGTAACTCCTGGCAAGGCCTCTACTACAAGATTAACAGAACCAGATGATGGAGATACATTTCCAGCAGAATCAGTCTGAGTTGCTGAAAGGAAATGTGATCCGACTTGTAATGTTGAAGTGGTAATAGCCCAATTTCCGCTAATTATAGTTGAAGATCCAATGTTTCCATTAAGATTTGATGTTAGTGTAATGGTTTCGCCACTTACTCCAGTACCAGTTATTGTTGGAGTGTTATCAGTGGTAGGAGGAATTGGGGAATCAATTGATGGGGCATCAGATGCTGTCCGGTCTATATTGATATAAACAATGTTGGATGCGAAGTTGGGATTACCAATAGCATCAGTTAGTAAATTAGACGATATACTTACAGATAGTGTAGAAGGATCAACAGTATTTGCAACTTCAAATGTCCAGTTTTGATTATTACCAGTGTTTATGAGATTTTGTACTGAACCGCCAGGTGCAGAAATATCAGTTGATTCAAAGGTACTGACTTCAATTGCCTCACCAAAGTCTATGGTGAATGGAACTAGGACAGCATTAGTTGGGCTAGTTTCTGAAGTGGTAATTACAGGTGTTGGACCTGTTTCATCAACAATTGGAGTAACTGAGTTTCCAACATAAACAAGTGGTTCGGGGCTACCATCGCCAGTGGATTCTGAAAAACCACCATCGCCATCACCATTGCAAGCTTGTCCTTGAGGAACTGAATTATTCAAAAGGGTTGCAAGAACCTGGGATGGAGTAAAGTTAGGATTATTAGCTAAAATTAATGCAGCAGCTCCAGCTACATGTGGAGAGGCCATGCTGGTTCCACTAGAAGTCGCATAACCGCCATTTTTGTAAGTTGAATATATGCTCACACCTGGTGCTGCAATATCTACAAGGCTGCCATAATTGCTAAATGTTGCAAGAGTATCATCTGTACCATAACTAGTAGAGGTACCATCTCCACCACACATACCATTAGAGTCTGCTATGGCTGATACGGTAATAGCATTAGGTGCACTTGCAGGACTATAGTTAGCTGCATTCCTAGATTCATTTCCTGCTGCTACAGCGTATACAATACCAGCAGAAATTGAATTTTCAACGGCATTATTTAGAGCCTGACTGTATCCACCCCCAAGGCTCATGTTTGCAACATCGACATCATCATTGGGATCTCCATTTGTTCTGGTACTAGTAACATATTCTATCCCTGCAATCACCCAAGAATTATAACCAGAACCATTATCATTTAGAACTTTAACAGCCACCAGGTCAGCTCCTGGTACAATTCCTACAGGACCAATGTTGTTATCTTTGGCTGCAACAGTACCTGCAACATGACTCCCATGTCCATATCCATCATCTCCTGTACCTTCAGAGCAATTGGAAGATCTCCAATTTTTTCCTACACAATTGACTTTTTTAACAACATTAAGATCTGGGTGGTCAAAATCTATTCCAGTATCAATTATTGCTATAGTTACTAATCCTGCATACGAGTATCCTGGTGAAGAAGGTTCTGCATCAATTCTATCAATTCCAGTTGGAAGGGTTTGAGCAGACACGTACATCTTTTGATCCTGCTCAATGTGTAAAACTCTAGAATCTTGTTGTAGTTTTGCCAAAGCAACTGGAGAGATAGGACCTGAAAATCCATTTAATGCGTGGCTATACACAACGTCTGGAACGACTCCATGACCACGGGTCACATCCTGAGGAGTAACACCATCTTCTAAAATTACAATGTATCGTCCTGGGATAACATCAGGACCTCCCTTTTGGGCTATTGCCTGATATGGTAGAGATGTACTTAGAATAAGAATAGTAATGATAAAGCTAACGCTAAAAAATCTAATGTATTTCATTGGTTTTTTATTTCAAAATTATGATTTAAGCCTTTAGTGTTGTAGCTAAGTAATGATTCAAGAATTAGTTGAGATTTAAGCGTTAAGAATTTTTTTAAAGAAAAAAAGTTACAAATTAGAAAAGATCATTTGCTCTAAACTTTATCAGATATACTCCAGCACCAGTTAGTCATACTATTCCATATTATTACACAAAGTTTGGAGAATTATTTTTGGGAAGACAGAAAAAATACTGATAATTCCAAAGAATGATTTCTACGTTAGTGTTTTAAGTAAATTTTGCAAGCCTACAATATGAGCGAATCAACGTTTAACGAGCCACCCATGAAATTAATGTGTGGTTGTATAGTAGGGGATTTTGGAGAAATTAAACAAGAGTGCGTTCCCCACAGTCAGGGTAATTTTATTCACTGACACTTTCTTTTTGTTTTCCTAATTAATTTGGTATTATTTAGTTCTAAATTTTACTAGAAAAATTCCAGCACCGACAGGGCATTCCCAAAAGGTTTAGAATTTATCTTTAGAATTAATAGTCTTAATTATTCCATCCCGTTTATTATACTCCATTTTTAAATTCCATTCTATCCGTCTCATTGTTTCTTCTGTTGTTGGATTTTCCAATTCTAATTTCTTATGTTCTTCTAATTTCTTGATTCTTTCATCATTCACTCTTGTCTCTTTGTCAAGTAGGTCTAACTGAATTTTGCAATCTTCACAGATTAATTTTCTGTCTGTTCCTTCATTAGATTCACAATTACATCTATTACAAATAAAACCCAATATCGAATTTGCGACAAATTTTATGAACTTAAACGTTTGGAGTTTAGAGAATAGAAATTAATGTCTAACTCTAAAATTTACCTGATATACATTCTACATTAACTACACTATTGGTACCTGCAAAGACTGAAGAAATAAAATTACTAGGAACAAATAGTTTTAAGAATAGTAATTAGTTGCAAAGTAATGCTTGGTTCTAAGATTGAAAACATTCTAAGAAAAATGGAAAAACAAGAAAAATTTGAACAGGAAAATCCTTACAAAATACCAAATTCAGAAAAACTATTATCTATTGGAAGAAACACCGGAATCTTTTATAATATTCTCTTAAAAAGTAAGAATGTAAAAAGAATACTTGAGATCGGAATGTCTGCTGGTTATTCTACCATGTGGTTTGCTGAGGCTATATCAAACCAAAAAGATGGTAAAATCATAACGATTGATCAGGATAAAAATAAGATTGAGCGGGCAAAAAGAAATTTTGTTCAGGGAGGACTTTATGATTTGATTGAAATTCGTCATGGTGATGCCTTAGAAGTGTTATCTCAAATTAATGTCGAGAAAAGTTCTGCTGAATTGTTTGATTTTGTTTTTATTGATGCAGACAAGGAAAGATACATTCAATATTTTGATGCCGTTCTTCCAATGGTAAAACCTGGAGGATTTATTGGTGCTGATAACATTTTATTTCCAGAAAGATTTCAAAGATTTACAAGATCCTATGTTGAACACGTACAAAAAATTCCGAACATTAGGACTGTCACTATTCCTATTGATAATGGCGAAGAACTCAGCTTAAAATTATACTAGCTTAAATCGATCTTAACTTTTGAAAATATAGAATTAATTTCTAATTCTAAACTTTACTAGGTATACTTCAGCACTTTACATACGTGGTATTATACTTAATTTTGATTTTGCAGAGACCATAATTATTGAAATCATTGCTATTGCCAATATCATCGCAGTGATAGTTCCAAATTCAGGAACTACATTGAACATCAAAATTTCTCCTTTTGGTCCACTCCAGTTGTCTTTATCATCTGGAAGCCCAAATCCAAGGACGGTTACTTTGATGTCAACTTGATCATCTGAATCTAATGATGCAGTAGAATGCATTCCAATGCCATTATGTTCATGTGCCCCAATAACGGATAGAATCTCTTTACCGGCTTGTGATACTAAAAGATCATAATTTGCATGTTGTTGTACAGATCCAGTTGAATCCCTAAATTTTATCTCAAGGGTCATTATTTCATCTGAGATAGGATTACTTGCAATGATTTCTGCTCGTAATTTACCATCTTCAGAAATTCCAGAAACTGTTGTTTCAGTCTCTGATGGAGCCCCAACAATTAGATCAGGAGTCTTTTTAGGTTCTGCAGGAGTCTTTTTTGGTTCTGCAGGAGTCTTTTTTGGTTCTGCAGTGCCATCACTTAAAAAATCGTTTAAAATTTCGAAATACTGCTGGTCACTGATAGAGCCATGAAACCAATTTCCAGCTTTTTGTCTTAGAGAGTCTGGAAACTCACTGGGAATATGATTTGCATTTAGAAATCCTTTGTCCATCAAATACTCTAGGTGGTTAGCATAGGCCAAATCATCAATTTGCTTTCCGGCCCATTTGCCCGCATCTTCTCTAACTCGTTGTGGGATATCATCAGAGTCAGTTTCTTCCAACTCTACCTTAAGGGGAATGAGAATAGTTTGAGTTGGCACCTCTCTTCCTTCTAGACCGAACACGGTAATTTCGAAATTCCAACCTGTGCAGCAATCATCAGTTAAGATTGCAATGGTTCTTGCGTTCCCATCTGCACTTACTGTCCTCTCTTGTATGTTACTATGTTTTAAAGAACCAAAATTTGTGCGAGTAGCAAAAGCCACATCCTTTACAATCTCGCCGGTTTCAGGATTTTTAAACATCATTAAAATTTCAAAAGGATCCTCAAAAATTACTGGGTTTGGATTAAATGAAATAACAACATCAACAGTTTGGTGAGATGTTGCACTTACTTGTTGGTCATTAAATAAAGAAAGTCCAAGAACTGATAGAGCTGAAAAAACAAGTATGATTAATAGAATTTGTTTCATATTAAAATAATTTTTTTGTTACTAATAACTTTTGGTTTTAAGTTTCAATTTTTAAAACTTGATTTTTTGGAAATAAAAAGAAAATAGAATTAATCTCTGTTTGTTCGAAGTTTGAATAGATAAATTCAGCACCGAGAATCCTTGCAATAAAAAATTTTGAAATCATGATTAAAAACTAGATTAATTTAGTAAAACTACGGCAATAATCATAGCTATACTACCTATCAAACCAATAACCGCTAGCTTGCTATTCATACTCCACTCTTTGTTTATTGAAATTTTTACCATGTTGTTTTTTGTACCATCTGCTATTTGAAAGAATTGATAATACCCACATTTCCCAAAAAATAATTTCAAGGTTATTATCAAACTCTAAACTTTACCAGATATCCTCCAACACATGTAATTTCAGAAAATATCTTCAAAATTCAATTAACAAAAGAAGTTTTTTTCTACAAACCATTCAAAATCATTAGGTTTTTTCGTCACCGGTAATTATGTAATTACCAGATTCTCTAAATATATAACATATTAAAGCAATTGTTTGGCTCAAAATGAAAGCGGTCTGTTAGAATACATTCCAGGATCTCAAGCACTATTAATTGAGAAAAAATCTACTCCTCCTTTGGAAGGTTTTTCAGAAAATGTTGTAGATAACATTAGAGAAAATGCAGAGAATTCTAAAAGTGAAGTGGAGAAAGGAAATAATTTTCTTCAATGGGTACTTACAAGAGTATATGAAGCAACAGAGGATGATGCTGCAGATGCAATTGTAGATGGAGCCAATGATCTTGGAATAGATGCCTATCTGCCTGTAGATTTTTCAGATAATACTATTAGATTATTTCAATCCAAATATGGGACATCGCATTCTCTAGAAGCAATTGCCAAATTCAAAGAAGATACACAACGTCTTTTAGGAAAAGATGTTGCTAAAATGAGACCAGAGTTGGCCCAGCTTGTAACAAAAATTAAAGAAAAAAATTTGAAAATAAAATGTTGTTATGTAACTGATCAAAAAGTTGACTATTCTGATGAAATAGTTGAAATTTTAGATATTGAAAAAATTATTCAAAAGTTATGGGACAGAATAAAAAAACCAGCGGCAGGTAAAAAATCCTCCATAAAATTAGAAAAAATGTTGCGTTATGATAATACTATTTTGGGAGTCATAAAACTAAGAGAACTTACTGATTTTGTTGGTAAAAATAAGGATTATGTTTTTGAATCAAACATAAGGCAATGGATGCAGTTTAAGACTACTGTAAATAAAGGATTACGAGAAACATTACAAAATAATCCAGGTAAATTTTTCTTTTACAATAATGGAATTACAATTGTAGTTAATGATTTTGAAGAATTAGGAGAAAACACCATTAAACTTTATGCACCTCAAATTGTAAATGGGGCACAGACATCTAATTCAATTGTTGATCATGCTAAACGAACAAAAAACATGAATGGTTCTATGACAGTTACTATAATCAAAGCTGATGATGAGCAAGAGCAAAATAACATTACAAAATATCGAAATTCTCAAAATTCTGTAAGAGGAAAGGATCTAGTATCATTAATGGATTTTCATAAATCGATTAAATCTCAATTAAAAAATTGTGGTTACTTTTATGAAATTCAAGCAGGGTCTTTTGATACTAAAACAAAATCAGAACAATTAGAATATGAGGGAGATTTGGCATACAACAAATATCTTCCCGATAACCACAAAAAAGTTATTGTTGCCAAAGATGCAATTCAGGTTCTTGTTGCAGGAATAGAACAACGACCCACTGAAGCCTATAGTTCCCCTGCGCAATTTCTTCCTCGTGGAAGTAAATATGATGATGTCTTTAATGATAATCTCAAGGATGACTACAAGAATTTACTATATCCGTATCTTGTAAAAGAATATTCCAAAAAAGTAATGAAATATGGAAAAAAAGGAGGGCATAAAACTAAAAGATATGCCACATTGTTTTATGTTGCAGTATACTTTAGAATTATGTATAAAAAAATCCTAGAAACGAAAGGGGATTTTAAAAAAGACTCTGTAAAACTTGAACCAATATTTCGTAGCTTTAAACTAAATTCTAGAATTCTCAAAGTTACAGATATCATAGTTACAAAATTCCTAGAAGATACTATTGTGGAAGATGAAATTGAACTAGCCAATACCAAACATAATTTTTTCTCACAACATGTTTGGAATGACAGTATGCTTAGAGTATTAGATAAGAAAATTACACGTGAAGAAGAAGAAATCTCATCCTTGAAAAAACTGGTAGATAATTTATTTTAAAGGTAGAAGTCCAACCAAGTAAAAATCTTGCAGGAGGTTTACATTGGCCAGACTACCTACCTAAATGTCATAATAGTAAGTGGTATTTAACATGATTTTTTTAATTTACTTCTAAAACTAGAATGTTTTTTATATCGATTAAAAAAACTGTCGGTACTTTGGGATCTAAACACAAATGCACAATTTGCAGTAAAGAGATTTCAATTTATTACAATCCTATGGAAGGATGGGGACTTGAAGGAGTACTATGTGGAGATTGTTATTCAAAAAAAATAAGTGATTATTATCCAGGCGACCATGCACAAATAAGCAAAAAATAAACTTATTCTATTTTTGAATACTTGTTTGCATTCAAACAGTTCCATGCAAGAGAGTCATCTTTAATGTCTTTTTCATCTAGAAATGCAATGTCAGTGACAGTTTTTTTCTTTTTTAATAAGTTTATTTGAAAACTTTTAAATTTTTTACATTTACAAATTTCATACAAGCAAGCGTCTTCATCATTTTTATCATGATCTTCAGCTGTATGATCACAATTGCATATAGCATCATTTTTTACATCCTTCAAATATTTTTCAGCATAAATTCCTAATCGTAAATATGCCTCACCATCATGACCCTTTTTGAATCGTTCGTAGTTTTCTGATTTTGGTAATAATTTGAAAAAGGAAATATTTGACTGAGGTTTTCTCGAATCAGCACCCATAATGAACCAATAATCCTGATCAGATTCTACAAATCTAATCTTAATTGAATGATCGTTCCACAAATTTATCGTATCATGCCACAGATCAGTTGCTTCTTTTCTTTTTTTGAAAAGGGGGACTACATTCATTCTTAAATCATAATAACGGTAAGCAACACCGACAAAATTATCAAACCAAGGTACAGGAGACTGGTACGACAATATCAAAAAACCAAGGCTAGAGCATATTTATCTGATCTGAATTTAGTAAAATACCCTTATATTCTGGATATTTGCTATTTTGTATATGGTATCGTATAGGACTAGCATGCAGATTGTAGGAGATCTTTTAATTGCTACTGAGCAGTCAGGGCAAGAAGGAATTAAAACAACTAGTTTGCTCTCAAAGGCTAATCTATCGTATTCCAGACTATCAAAATTCTTATCAAATTTGACCGGAGCAGGTCTAATAAATAAAATTGAATTTGATGGAAAAAATACATTTGTAATTACTCCAAAAGGAAGACAGTATTTGGAATCTTATGTAAAATTTGCAGATGTCGCTCAATCTTTTGGATTAGAATTATAAAAATTATTTTTTAGATCTTCGTTTTGTCCTTTCTTTTTGTTTTTCCTTTCGTTCTTTGAATGCGCTATAAAGAAAAATAATGATTATACCTGCAATAGATGCATAAAATAATGGAATTAGTGGTGGTTCTCGAAGCTCTCCAGTGGTTGGAGAGAAAAAAGCGATTGGAATACCTACAATCATAAAAATTAGTATTACTAGAAGATATTTATCCACAAATTTTTTTGTTTGCAAAACCATATATCTTTTTGAATTACCAATCGAAAATAGAATAATTATGGTAAAAATACCGGAATTAATAGGATTGGGTCTTGTTGTAATAATGATATTGGCATTTGTAGGTGCTATTCCACAAGTAGAGATTGGATTATCACCAGTGTTTTGGGTTTGTGCAGCTGGTGCGTTAATGATTATCTTCTATCGAAAGTGGAAAAATAAACAAGAAGTAAAAGAAAATTAATTTTTATAATAAATTATGAATTGATCAAGTGTGATTAAACCGACAGATCTATAAAGGACAATTCAAGGTAATAGTAAGGAAAGATATGACAGGGGAGAAAAAACAATGGTGGAAGGGATTAGGAAAAGAACTTGAAATAGATATTGAAACCCTAAATGATTTAAAATCCTAAGTTAAAAAAAAATTTATTATGATGAAAGCCTCGAACGGGATCTGAACCCGCGACCTAACGCTTACGAGGCGTTCGCTCTACCAGGCTGAGCTATCGAGGCGCTTTTGGCTTACTCTATCAGAGTTTATAAAAAGCCTTTCTGGTTTTAATCAGATGAAAAAAACTATTTCCGGTATAAGAGGTATTTTTGGAGATGATTTTACTTTAAGAGAAGTACTTGAATTTTGTAATAATTTTTCTTCTTTAATCAAGTCTCAAAAATGTGTAATCGGAAAGGATACAAGACCATCAGGTACTATGGTCAAGGAAACTGCTTGTGCAGCTTTACAACAAAATGGGATAAATGTCTTTAATCTTGGAACTGCACCAACTCCTGTTGTATTTCGTGAATCACGAAAATACGGTGCAGGGGTTATCGTTACATCTTCACATAACCCCATTGAGTGGAATGGGTTGAAATTCATTATTGATGGAAGGGGAATTAATGAAAGTGAGCTTCCTCAAATTTTGCAAAATCAGGAAATTCAAAAATCATCTATTGGTTCTGAAGAGGAAATAGAAACTACGTATCTAGATGATGCAAAAAAAATTATTGGAAATATCAAAAACACGCCTAAAATTGCTATGGATATAGGAGGGGGAGCTGCAAAAGAATATGCCCCAAATTTATTAAAAGAATTAGGTTGTAATGTACAAATAATTAATCCAAATTTGAATGGATGTACTAGGGGGACTGATCCGACTACGGATAACTTGACAGACCTTGTCTCAGCATCTCTAACCAATGATATTGGATTTGCGTTTGATTTAGATGGAGATCGATTAGTGGTTGTAAGAAATGGGGAAAAACAAACTCCAGATGTTACTTTGGGATTAGGAATCGCAAAATCTTTAGATCTTGGTTATAGAAATTTTGTGTTAAGCATAGATACTAGTGTTTCAATTGAGAAATTTATTAAAGAAAATGGTGGAAAGGTTCAGCGCTCAAAAGTAGGCGAAGCAAACGTTATTGATTTGATGATAAAAACACAAGCTCAGGCAGGAGGTGAAGGAAGTAGTGCAGGTTTTGTTTTACCTGAATTTAATTACTGCAGGGAAGGAATTCTTGCAAGTGGATTGATCGCCTCAATGGTAGGAAGTTCTAGATTAAATGAAGTTTTGACCTTTATGGAAAATTATTTCCAAGTTCGAGAAAAAACAAGTGTAGATTCAGATTATCATGATAAAGTGATAGAGAAAGTTGGCAATAAATTCAATACAAAATATTCAGAGGTAAATACCTTAGATGGAATCAAAGGAATAATTGATGAAGACAGTTGGGTTTTGATTAGGAAATCAAACACTGAAGACATAATTAGAATTTCAGCTGAATCAAACAACTTGGCTAAATGTAGAAAAATAGTTAAAGAATCAATCGAACTAGTGAATCAATGTTATGAAGAAATTAGATGAAACAGAAATAATTAAAATATTTCAAAAAACATTTGGGAATAAAAATTTTATTTCAGAAGATGTAGAATCATTTAGAATAGGAACTGTCAATATGATCGTCAAAGTTGATACTCTTGTTCAAAGTACTGATATTCCATCTCAAATGAATCTAACTGATGCAGCCAGAAAGAGTGTGGTAGCGTGCATAAGTGATTTTGCAGCAAAGGGAGTCAAGCCAAAATTTGGAATGATTTCTATAAATTTACCTAAAGGAATTTCTAAAAAGACGATTGGTAAAATATCTCAGGGATTCAAAAGAGCATCAAAAGATTTTAAAATTAATATTTTGGGAGGAGATACCAATCAAGGTAAGGAAATAGTATTTCATGTCTGCATTTTTGGATCTGCAGGTAAGATAATACATAGAAAAGGGGCAAATGTAGGGGATTTAATTTTTGTAACAGGGCCATTTGGATATACTGCAGCAGGGTTAGAGATACTATTAAAAAATATGAGAGAAAATGATAACTTTTCAAGAAAAGCAAAAAAATCAGTAATGAGACCAGAGCCTAGATTGGATTTTGGTCTCAAAAATAAAGATTATTTTACATCATCTATGGATTCAAGTGATGGTCTCTCCACCACATTAAATGAAATGGCAAAACAAAGCAAATGTAAATTCGTTATTAATAACATTCCTTGCAAAAAAGATATTAAAGAATTTTCTAAAAAACACAAGAAAAATCTTGAAAGATTTGTGTTTCATGGTGGAGAAGAATATGAAATTGTATTTACCGTGGCAAAGAAAAATAAATCAAAGATAATTAGAAATGCAATTCTTTCCAACACTCCTGTAATCGAGGTGGGCCAGGTCCTAAAAGGAACTGGGGTATTTATTGAAAAAAATAAAAAATTAAAACCTCTAAAGGATCTTGGTTGGCGACATTTTAAAAATTAGCATTAGATTATTCTCCTGAGTAGTAATCTTGTTCTGCATTTTTTGCAATTTCGAAGATTTTTTCAGCAGATAAATTTGATACACAGTCTCTTATCCATAAATCATCCAGATGCCGTAATTGGTCTGCATCTTCTTTTGGCATTATCTCAAAATTTATTTCAGAATACTTTACTTGTATTTGAAATCCTTCAATTGCAATTTTCTCACATTTCTCTTCAAGTTGGATTTGTTGCGGTTTATTATCTATAGGTGATAAAAATGAAAAAAGTAATGATCCCAAAAGAGCCGCAGCTGTTGCAACTGCTATTGCAACTAATAGAATTGATTTCACATGCAAAGAAATCTGTGATCGTATATGAATTATTGCCATTAATCAAAATCAGGAAAATCAGAAATTTTCCAGAAAAATCAATGTTTTTTAAACCCTTTTAGGTCTAAGCAGACATTGTCAGAAACTGAAGCCAAGATCGAGGAAAAACCAGCCCCAGTTGAAGAAATTCAAGCTGAATCTGTGGCAGAAGAGACAAAATATGATGTAAAGGCTAAAGGTGAACCTGAGACAAAAAAAGAAGGTCCTGCCAAATGGGGTATTGCTCATATTTACAGTAGTTACAATAACACAATTATTCATATGACTGATCTTACTGGAGCAGAAACTGTTGCTCTTAGCTCAGGAGGGGTACATGTTAATGCTGATAGATATGAATCATCTCCTTTTGCTGCAATGAAAGCAGCAAATACTGTAATTGAATCTGCAAAGACAAAGGGGTTTACGGGATTTCATATTAGAGTTCGTGCAGTTGGAGGAGTAGGTTCTAGAGTCCCAGGTCCGGGAGCACAAGCTGCAATCAGAGCATTAGCTAGAGGAGGCTTCAAAATAGGTAGAATTGATGATGTTACACCAATACCTCACGATACCACCAGAAAGAAAGGTGGAAAGAGAGGAAGAAGAGTCTAGGAATCTACTAATTTAATTTTAATGTCACAACCTTTGGATTTAAAATAGTCTGTCATAAATTTTGTAAATTTTTCTGATGGATTACTCCAACGGTATTTTTCTATCATATCTGCAAATTTTTTCTCTATACCATCCTGTAAATCTGGTTTCATTGCTATTTTAAAAAATGTCCAACCAAATTTTGAGTGGGGTTCGCTAAGCGAATAACCATTTACACTTCCAACTAGAGTCTCTATGTGAGATAAAGCCATCTTGACTGCAAGACTATCATCTCTATAATTTTTGGTACTAACTTCTAATGTAGTACTCATTATTCATCATTATTTTTAGAACTACTTATTTTTTCAGATAACGATACAAATTTTCCATCTTGTTCAACGTTGATTTTTGTATTCATTCTCACGTTAAGTCCAATTGATCTAAACAATGACAATAATTGCCCTCCATCTAATTTTTCATTTAGTTCTCCAGTTTTAATCAATTGTGATATTTGTACAATGATACTTTTAGTTTCAATGGGAAATTGATTCTCTGCGTTTTCTAGTACTTCTTGTCCACGAAAACCCAAAAAACTTAGCACAACGTCACGAGGGTTCTGTGTTTCTTTTTTTTCTGGAGCTTCGGCAGACTTTGTTTTTTTTAGGGAAGAAATATTTTTCTGCATCTCTGCTAGTCGTTTTGCCTTTAGTCTTTCTAGTTCAGAATCTTCGCTCAACCTTTAATCACGCCTATAGGCACTAATTTTGCCACTTTGGTGGCGATTCCTAACTCATGGGAGACATTTACCACCGCATCAACATCCTTGTATGCATGAGGGGTCTCCTCTACCACTCCATCTCTAGTCAATGCTTTAATGAATATCCCTTTATCATTTAATGATTTTTTAACGTCATCTTCAGTATAATTTCTCCTAGCCTTTGATCTAGACATGGTTCGTCCTGCGCCGTGAGCTGTAGATCCAAAACTCAAGTTCATTGAATTTGGTTGTCCAAGTAGTATCCAGCTAGCAGTACCCATTGAACCTGGAACTAATACTGGTTGTCCAAGATGTCTATACTTTAAGGGAACCTCTTCTTTATTTGCTGGAAAGGCACGTGTTGCACCTTTTCTGTGAACCACAAGTTTTCTTTCCTCACCATTGACCTTATGTTTTTCAACTTTGGCAATATTATGTGCAACATCATAAACAAGATTCATGTCCAAATCAGATTCGGATTGATTGAAAACTCGCTCAAATGATTTTCTAGTCCAGTGTGTTAACATTTGTCTGTTGCTCCACGCATAATTCAATGCAGCAAACATTGCCGTTCTGTAAGACTCTCCTTCTTCAGATGTATTTGGAACACATGCAAGTTCTCTATCATTCAAATGAATATTATATTTCTCCATTGCTTGCTCAGCTACTCTAAGATAATCACTACACACTTGATGTCCAAACCCTCGTGAACCGCAGTGAAGCAAAACTGTAATTGTCCCTTTTGTAATTCCCATTTTTTCAGCAGCTTCCTCATCATGAATTTCTGATACCTTTTGCACTTCAAGAAAATGATTTCCAGAACCAAGTGATCCAAGTTGCGGTAAACCTCTTTTTCTGGCCTTGTCTGAAATTTTATTAGGATCAGCATTATCAATTTGTCCGTTTTCTTCGCAAACTTCTGCATCATGAGATGAGCCATATCCATTATCAATTGCCCAATTGACTCCACGTGTAAGGACCTCATCAAGCTGTGAGTGATTTAGTTTTACAGAGCCCTTAGAACCAACACCTGAAGGAATAGAGCTAAACAAGTCAGTGACCAGTTCTTTGAGTTTTGAGCGTACCATGTCTTCAGTTAAGTTTGAGCGAAGTAGTCTAACACCACAATTAATGTCATAACCCACTCCACCGGGACTAATCATTCCTTCTTTTGCATCCATTGCTGCCACACCACCTACGGGAAAGCCATAACCCTCATGCCCATCAGGCAACACTACGCCATGACTGACAATTCCTGGTATGGATGCAACATTTTTTGCTTGCATTATTGTTCTGTCAGTTAACATTTTTTGGAGGAGTGCATCATTTGCATAGATACGTACAGGGACCTTCATTCCAAGATTTGAATCAGCTTCAATTTCATATTGATTTTCAGCTATTTTTTTTGGAGTGATTGATGGCATTGATAATGGTAAGATTACCCTTTGAGACAATTTAAATCCTAAGTAGAGTTTTAATTATGATTATCAGATTTGTACCGTATATTTTCAAAAGTTCTTTAAGTTAAAGAGATTTTAGATATTATGAAAAAATGTCTATGTAAAAAATGTGAATGTACTAATGAAATTAAGGAATTTGGTCATAGATATGAAGAAGAAAATGCTATTGTTCAAGCAGAATTTGAACACGACGTAGATAAAGTTGCATCAATGATTCAGGAAATTTGTAGTTTGTGTGAAAAAGGACAACACCAAGGAAAGTCAAGATCCCAGATTTTCAGGAAAATATAAAGTCCATTGAAAGGAAGAATTGTAAATGGACAAGTCCTTTCAAGACAAACACAACAAGGGATTAGATATGTTACAAGATTACAAAAATTATTTAGAAAAACAAGTTCTAAATTTAAAAAAATTGGATGAAAAATCTGAATTTATGAAAAGTTGGAACGAAAATACGATCAAAGAGAAACAGGAAGAAATTCTGATAATTGATAAAATACTAAAGAGTCTAATTCGCCTCTAAAATGAGTCTTTGAAATTTCCTGTTACCCGAGTTTATTTTAGAGGGTTTTAGACCCAAATGCACTGATGATTTGTATGAACGATTTCTTAGTGTTGGTTAAATGTAGTAATATCTTATCTATATCATGCAATGGTGCATTACAGAATTAGAGTCATTCAATTGTTTATCGTTTACCAGACCATAGACAATCCCTAAGATATCATTCGTCTGTGCCATAGGAGTCATTTAGCACCATTGCATTATTCAATTATTCTTTAATTTAGCTCCGTTAAAATTCCCATTTATTTTTAATAAAATATTTGTATTTTAGGCTCAAACATAGAAAGAAGTAGATTTATTTTCGATACAAAAAAAGAAGAATCGTTGGCAATATTACCCATAGATAATGGTCGTTATGGGACCAGAGAAATGATGGAAATTTTTAGTGAGCAAAAAAAAGTTGATTATCAGTTACAAATTGAAGGGGCAGCAGCAGTTTCTCAAAGCGAAATTGGAATAATACCAAAAAGTGTTGGGAAAAAAGTTCTCAAGGCAGCAAATTCAGGAAAGATAACTGCAAAACGAATTAAGGAATTGGAAGCAAAAAGTGACCATGACACGGCAGCTTTGGTTGAATCCTTAAGTGAAAAGTGCAGTAAAGAAGTAAGGCCTTGGATCCATTATGGCTTAACAAGTAATGACTTGGTAGACACTAGCAATTCTATGCAAATGAGAGATGCTCTAAAAATTATCGAGCCAAAAGTTGCCAAACTAGCATTAATTTTAGCAAAAAGAGCAGTCAAGCATGCAAAGATCCCAGCAGTTGGCAGAACACATGGTCAACATGCAAGTATTATCTCATTTGGTTTAAAATTTGCAAATTGGGCAGCAGAAATGTCAAAACATGTTGAGAGAATTGACGAGTTGAAGAAAAGGATCTTAATTTGTAAAACCTTGGGAGTTGTCGGTACTGGATCATTAATGGGTGCAAAGTCAGTTGAAGTTCAAAGACGAGTGGCAAAACGATTAAACTTATTTCCAGCAGAAGTTACAACTCAAATAATTCCGCGAGAAAGATACGCAGAATACGTATTTGAATTGGCATTAATTGGAACGACTCTAGAGAAAATTGCAATTGAAATTAGGAATTTGCAGAGAACAGAAATAGGTGAGGTCGCAGAACAATTCAAAAAAGGCCAAATGGGGAGTAGTGCAGTACCAGTTAAACGAAATCCAATCAAAAGTGAACGAGTTTCTTCATTATCAAAATTATTACGAAGTCAAGTTGGAGTTTCCTTTGAAAATATACCTTTGTGGCATGAGCGTGATCTTTCAAATTCTGCAAATGAAAGATTTATTCTTCCAACTGCAGCTATACTACTAGATGAAATGCTTGAAACAATGACCAAAATTGTTTCAAACCTGGTTGTAAATGAGAAAAAAATAGTCAGTAATCTATACATCACAAAGGGTCAAATTTTTTCAGAGTTTGTTTTAGAGGCCTTAATCAAAAAGGGAATTCCCAGATTTGTAGCATACAGAGATGTACAAAGAGTTGCATTTGAGGCAAAAGATAAGGGATTGCAGTATAAAGATGCCATAAAACAAGATAAAGCATTTTCATCCAAACTCACAGATAAGGAGATTGATGCTATTTTTTCTCCCGAAAAACATCTTGGGGCATCAAGCATTATTATCAATAATGTGAACAAATCAGTTCAAAAAAACTGTAAAAAATCTACCTAGTTTTTAATAATTTTTTATGAATTTTTGTACCATATTGTAATGCTTTTTTTCTTTTTGTGTATGAAATTTCTGGAACTCCCAAGTCTTGAGCTAGTTTACGAATAACATGTTTTCTTATCAAGTCTTCAGAATCAAGTATTTTATCTGAAATAGGAATGGTTTTTGCAAATACTATAAATTCAGATGATAATAAAGGTTGAAGAATTTTTACTTTAAATTCAGAAGATACTATATTTACTGCCTTCATCATTTTAATTTCATTTTCTAATTTTAAATCCATTAACTTATTTAATCCTGATTCACCTTGATAGAACACTTCTCGGTAGGCATCATAGCCACAAAATAGCTCGTCAATTCCATTTGCAGTAACAACAGTATCAAGATCCAAACTTTTTGCGAGCTTTGAAACATAGTAGAATGCAATACAGTTTTCATTCCAGGATAGATTGTTAGTTTTTATGGTTTTATTAATATCCAATGATACTTTTTCAAATGAATCATCATCAATTTCTAAAATATAGTGAGGAAATTTTAATTTTTGATTAACCTCTTTGGCAAACAATATGTCATGAGATTCTGAAAAACCAATTGTCAGCAATGTAATATCATATTCTAAATCATTCAAGATTTTTGAAATTAAAGTACTATCAACTCCACCTGAAAAGGCTATGGCAATTCGTTTTTTTGGAACCGTTTTTTTTATTGCTTCCTCAATATTTTTTAAAAGTTCAGTATTCATTTTTTTCACAAAATTTTTAACTGTCTAATTTAGAAAAGTATCTGATATTATTCTTTAACTTTTAAGGTAGTACGACCTTAAGAAATTTATGATGAGACTATCATTTGAAAAAATCACTCAAGAGTTAAAAAACCTACCAGGATGGACAATTAAAGAAGAAAAACTGCACAAGAATTTTGAATTTGAGGATTTTAATCAGGCATTTGGATTTATGACTAGGGCAGCCATGCATATAGAAAAAATGAATCATCATCCTGAATGGTTCAACGTTTACAATAAGATTACAGTAGACCTTACAACTCATGATGCAGGTGGAATTACAGAAAATGATATAGAACTAGCAAAAATTCTAAATTCCTTAATTTGAAATTTTATTACTAAATTTGAGCAATTTTGGAACTTTCGTTACAAAATTTATAGAACCAGCATTAGATGACTTCACATGGCTGCAACTCCTACGATTATGGACTCTGATTTCAAATATATTGATAAAAAAGGAAACCTTTTGAGAACCAGAACAGAGTTAACAATAGCACAAATGCTCACCTTTTTAGAAGAAGAATATGAATATGACTTTGAAATTCCTCTAAAAAATGGTAAAACAGTAAAAATTGATTTTAAAACAAAAAAAGGCCTAATTGAAGTGATAGACAATGAAGAAGACATAAAAAAATACAATGAGATCAAAGACAATACTGAAGAAAAAGTTATGGCAGTAGGTCATCCAAAATATTCTGCACAAATTAAAGAGTTAGAAGATATTGTGTACTATGATAAAACACCCCAAACAGGTTCCATCTTTTTAGAAGATCAATCCTTTACTTTTGATTATGCACACATCCTTCCCCTGGTTGAAAAATGCTCTATCCTTCATGGACATACCTCATCAGTTATGGTTGAATTGGTTGGGCAAATGAAAGATAATCTTCTAGTAGATTTTGGAGTTGCAAAAAAAATAATTAAAGAAGTCGTAAATGAATTTGATCATAAGTTTTTCATCAATGAGAAATATCTAAAAAAAGAAGATGACTCTCATTATCAAATTCAGTTTGACGGTCCCAAAGGAATGTTTGATCTTCAAGTCCCGAAACTTACTACATACCTTTTACAAGGCGAAGCAACAGTAGAAAATTTATCATCAGAAATTATCAAACTTCTAGCTCCAAAAATGCCTTCAAATGTAGAGGCAGTAGGAGTTTACATTTATGAAGGCTACAACAAAGGCTCTCACATCATTTCTAATATTTCAAGATAGTTAAGAAATGGACCCAAAAATAAATGAAAAAGCATGGAATCCAGAGTTAGAGAAAGAAATCCTCAAGCAATGGGATGAAGAAAAAATTTATGCATTTTCTCCAAAGGATGATAACTTTACAATAGATACTCCTCCGCCATATCCATCTGGAAGACCATGGCATATTGGGGCTGCAGCACATTACTCACAAATCGATATGATTGCAAGAACAGCAAGGATGGCTGGAAAAAATGTTTTTTTCCCTATTGGAATTGATAGAAATGGTCTCCCAGTCGAACTCTACACAGAGAAAAAACATAACATTCGAATGCGCGAGACCGAAAGAGGAGAATTTTTAAAATTATGTAGGGTTGCACTTGATGATTTAGAGGCAGAAATGCTCTTGATTATGAAAAATTTGGGATTAAGCGGGGATTTTACAAACTATTACAGGACAGATTCTGAAGAGTATAGAACACTTACACAATCTACCTTTATTGAATTATGGAATAAAGGACAAATTTATCTTGCCAATAGGCCAAACAATTACGATTGGGTTTCAGGAACCACGATTGCAGATGCAGAAATAATCTATCAAGATTTGCAAACCAAATTAGTTTACATAAAATTTAAGATAAAAGATACAGATAAAGAAATTATTATTGCAAGTACTAGACCAGAACTTTTGTGTGCTTGTAAAACAATTATTGTAAATCCCGAAGATAAAAGATATTCTGAATACATAGGAAAGAAAATAGTTGTACCAATAACAAATGTGGAAGTGGAACTTAGAACTCACCACTCAGCCCAGCAGGAATTTGGTTCTGGGGCAGTGATGGTTTGTAGTTATGGTGATCAAAACGATGTTGCCTTGTTTAGAGAATTAGGGTTAGAAGAAGTAGTCGCTATCGGACTAGATGGGAGAATGACAGAAGTTGCTGGTGAATATGCAGGGTTAAAACCAAAGCAAGCTAGAACAAAAATTATTGAAGACTTGGAAAATAAAGGATTCCTGGAAAAAACAGAGGATATTAGTCATAGAACACCTGTTTCAGAAAGAAGTAAAATTCCAATTGAAATAATTCCAATGGAGGAATATTACTTGAAACAAAAAGATGCGATAGAAAAAATAAAAAAATTAGGACAAGAAATTACATTTTATCCATCAATGCATAAACAAATTCTCATGAATTGGTTAGAGTCAATCAATATTGATTGGCCCATATCAAGACGAAGATATTATGGAACTGAAATTCCCATATGGTATTGTAAAAGTTGCTCAGAGCCATTTGTTCCAGAATCTGGAAAATATTACAAACCATGGTCTGAAAAGTGTCCAATAAGCAAATGTCCCAAATGTGAATCAACGGAATTTGTAGGTGAAGAAAGAACGTTTGATACTTGGATGGACTCTAGCGTATCTCCGCTTTTTATATCTAAATTTAACAAAGACTCAGAATTTTTCAATAAAGTATATCCAGCATCAATCCGTCCCCAGGCAAAGGATATTGTAAGGACGTGGCTATATTATACACTTCTAAGGTGTAACCAGCTTACTGGAGAGAAGCCTTGGTCTGAGGCATGGATAATGGGATACGGACTAGATGAGAAGGGGATGAAAATGAGTAAAAGTAAAGGAAATGCAATTGACCCCTTACCCGTAATTGAAAAATTAGGAGCTGATACCTTTAGGTTTTGGAGTGCTAGTGAAATTAATCATGGTTATGATTTTAGATGCAACGAGCAAAAAATAGAATCTACAAAAAAGTTTCTAAGTAAATTATGGAATGTTTCTAGATTTTTGTCAAGTTTCCCAATAATAAAATCAGGAACCCCCAATCCAACTGATAAATGGATATTATCAGAATTAAACAATCTAATAAAAAAATGTAAGGAAGGATATGAGCAATATAATTTCTTTATTCCAGCAATTGCCATTAGGGAATTTACATGGAATGTTTTTGCAGCACACTATATTGAAATGGTAAAAGCAAGAGCTTATGGAATTGGTTTTTCAGATGAGGAAAAAGATGGAGCAATTTTTACACTCCACAAAACATTATCAACAATTTTAAAACTACTAGCTCCAATTACTCCATTCATCACTGATTATCTTTGGAAAACTCTGTATTCAACAGAAAGTATCCATAAAGAACTTCAAGTAAAAGAAGAAGACAAATATCCTGAAAACAATTTAACGTCAGAGATAGTAGAATTTAATTCCAAAGTATGGAATGAAAAGAAAAACAAAGGTCTATCATTAAAAGACTCATTTTCTTTTGCTATCCCTGAAAATTTGCAGACTTTCAAAAAAGATTTGGAGTCAATGCATAATTTAGAATAGTAAAAATTTTTAAATTAATTTTTCGATTCTTTTACTAGATTTACAAAATATTTGTGCAAAGAAATATCAGTAGTTAGTTCTGGATGAAATGCAGTTCCAATAATATTTCCTTTTTTTATCGCAATAATTTTTTCATTAAATTTTGACAAAATCTCTACATCTGAACCTATTTCAGAAACGGCTGGAGCTCGAATAAATACTCCATTGAATTTTGGGATTTTTATGGAATTCATTGAAATTTCAGCCTCAAAAGACTCTTTTTGTCGGCCAAATGAGTTTCGTTCAATCTTTATCTCAACTAAATCTAAAAGTGGTTGACCTGTTTTTCCCATCACACGATCATCTGCAGTTTTTGCAAGTAAAATCATGCCAGCACAAATACCCAATACAGGCATTCCATTTTCAATTTTTTCCTTGATTATCTTTAGAGAGCTGTTTACAAGGGAAAGCTGTCCTATTGTAGTACTTTCACCACCAGGAATTATCAATCCGTCCAATTTGCTAACATCATCTGCAGTTTTTACATCCACAACTTTTCCTTCTATTCCGGATTCCTTTAGTGCAGTTTCAGTTGAAATAAGATTTTCTTGAACATCTCCTTGAATTGCCAATACTCCAACGGTTAGACTCAAGCTGAACCTCCTCGGTCTTGCATTCTCAATTCTAAAGTGTTAACATCTAGCCCTATCATTGATTGTCTTTCATCAATCATTTTTTGAGCTTCTTTTACTTTTTCTGGTTCATTCCAAAAAGTTGTTGCTAAAACAATTGCTCTTGCTCTTTCCTTTGCATCATTTGCGTTAAAAATTCCAGACCCTACAAAAATACCGTCACAGCCAAGTGACATCAAATAAGCTGCATCAGCTGGTGTAGCAATTCCGCCTGCGGCAAAGTTAACAACTGGTAGTCTTCCAATCTTTGCAGTTTGCTCAACAATATCATATGAAACTTTGAATTCTCTTGCTATTCTTACTAAATCTTGATTATCTCCAGAATCATAAATTGATTTTATTAATCGTAATTCATCATTGACTTTTTTTATGTGAGTAACTGCTTCTGCTACATTTCCAGTTCCTGGTTCTCCTTTAGTTCTAATCATTGCAGCTCCTTCTTCAATTCTTCGTAATGCTTCAGCTAAAGATCTTGCCCCATTTACAACAGGAGTTGTGAAATCCCATTTCCAAATATGGTGATGTTCATCTGCTGGAGTTAAAACTTCAGATTCATCAATCATATCGACATCCGTTTCTTCTAAAACCCTAGCTTCATAGACATGTCCTATTCTACATTTTGCCATAACTGGAATTGTTACCGAATCCATGATCTCTTGAATAATTCTAATGCTTGCAGTTCTTGCAACTCCTCCTGCTTTTCTAACGTCAGAAGGAAGTTTATCTAAAACCATAACTGAAACTGCCCCAGCCTCCTCTGCAATTTGGGCTTGTTCAACAGTTGTTACGTCCATAACTACACCATTTTTTAACATGTGAGCAAACCCACGTTTCAAGGTAGTTGTGCCACGAATAATATCTTCGTTATTAGATTTTTCAGAAATTACCCCTCTTGCATTCTTTCTTTCTCCTGCGAGTGGAAGCATACTCTAAGTTTCTTCTGAGGCTATTTGTACCTATTCACTTATTTGATTTATTATTTGATCTAGTTGAGATTCTACCATAGTAATTATTGGTGGAATGAATTTTTCTGTTGCGTTTTGTTCAGGCCAATGAATTTGTTTGATTTGTCCATTCAAAGTAATTTTTACGTTTGATTTTTGATAATCAATCACATCTTCCTTTACTGGGAATGATTCTGAGGGAATTTCTATAAAACCAGTTTCTTTAATCAATGCAGTTAATTTCCTAATCTGTTCTTCATTCAATTCAGATTTTATGTCAGGTTGTGGATATCCCTCCTTAGTTACTGTATATTTTATTTCTCCATTGTTTTTGATAAGAAGAATTTCAGTTTTTTGAGCGCCTTCACGTTCAGTAACTCCAAAGGAGATTTTTTTTAATTGATGTTTTGTGTATTCAATTTCAATTCTATCATTTGGGTTTGCAGCAGAAAATGGAATGTCTGCTTTTGTGATTAATGGTATAGCAATCAAAAGGGCGACGATAGCAGGGATTGCACCTATTGCAAGAACTATTGGTTTAACCATGATTTTATTTACAATTCTAAATTCAGTTACATTGCAATTAAACCTTAATGAAAGTAACTTAAAATTCAAGTCTGTTTCAATCTTTTGTGTGGGGTCGTAGCCTAGCCTGGTAGGGCGACAGTGTCTACAAAGATCACCGCTAAGGGCTCCAAAGGTAAACTAAGCTAAACTGACTCAGGGATGATGTAAGTTTGGAGCTGTAGTGACCCGTAGGTCGCCGGTTCGATTCCGGTCGGCCCCACGTTAGAAAATTTATTGTCTTTTATTTCTCAAAACATTCAAAGCTGAACCATTTTTGAACCACTCGATTTGAGAATTGTTATACGAGTGATTGAGTAGAATTTCTTCTTTATTTCCATCATTATGAGTAATTATACAGGTAACTGGTTTTTGTGGTGCAATATCATTTAATTCACAAAGACTAATCTTGTCATCTTCTTGAATTTTATCATAATCATCAGGATTGCTAAAGGTAAGTGCTAAGATTCCTTGTTTTTTCAAGTTTGTTTCATGAATTCTTGCAAGACTCTTTGTTATTACAGCTGCACACCCTAAATGTCTAGGAGTCATTGCAGCATGTTCTCTGCTACTACCTTCACCATAATTTTTATCACCTATTATTACCCAACTAATTCCCTTTTCCTTGTATTGTCTTGCTATTTGGGAAAAATTTTCCATTTGGTTGTTTAAAATATTTTTTCCTTTTCCCACTTGGTCATTGAAAGCATTTACAGCACCTAAAAGCATATTATCGCTAAGGTTATCAAGATGACCTCTTAGTGAAAGCCATGCACCTGCTGGAGAGATATGATCAGTTGTACATTTTCCTTTTGCCTTAACAATAATAGGTAATTCTTCAAAGTCCTTGCCATTCCATTTTGGAAATGGTTCTAACCGTTGAAGTCTTTTGCTTTGTGGATCGATTATTACATCAATATCTTTAGCGTTTTCTGGAGGTTTAACAAAAATTCCTGCGGGTCTCATAAAACCTTCTTTTGGAACTTCAGGTGCAGGTTTGGGTGGTTCAAGTTTAAATTTTGTTCCATCTGCTGCAGTTAATTCATCTTGTAATGGATTAAACGATAATCGTCCTCCCAAAGCAAGTGCAATGATCATCTCTGGACTGCCTATAAAATTTAAAGTGTTTCGATGGCCGTCATTTCGGCCTGGAAAATTTCGATTAAATGTAGTAACGATTGTATTCTTATCATCATTATCTAATTCAGGTCTTGACCATTGACCGATACAAGGACCACACGCATTTGCCAAAACAGTTGCACCAATCTCTTTTAAGGAATTCATTTGGCCATCCCTTTCAATCGTTCCTCTAATTTGCTCAGATCCTGGAGTTACTAACAATGGGATTTTTGATTTAATCCCTTTAGCTTTTGCTTGGTCTGCCAAGCTGGCAGCTCTTGACATATCCTCATAAGATGAATTTGTACAACTTCCCATCAAGGCAACAGAAATCGGATCTATGTAATCATTAGATTTTACGTCTTCAGATAAATCAGAAATAGTTCTAGCTAAATCTGGAGTATGTGGGCCGACAATATGAGGTTCTAATGTTGATAGATTAATTTCGATAATTCTATCAAAGTATTTTTCTGGATTGTTTTCAATTTCTGGATCTGCAATTAATAATTCCCTATTTTGATTTGCCAGTTCTGCTATTTTTTGGCGATTTGTAAATTTCAGATAAGTTTCCATTCTTTCATCATATGGAAATATCGAGCAAGTTGCACCTACTTCTGCTCCCATATTGGTAATAGTAGCTTTGCCAGTACAGCTAATAGATTTAGTTCCTGATCCAAAATATTCTATTATGGAATTTGTTCCACCAGAAACTGTTAGTTCTTGAGCTACTTTTAGAATAATATCTTTTGGGGCAGTCCATCCATTTAATTCTCCTGTAAGTTTTACACCGATTCGTTTTGGATAAAGTAATTCCCATGGCATTCCAGCCATAGTTTCTGCTGCATCCAATCCTCCTACACCAACTGCAATCATTCCTAAACCCCCAGCATTTGGAGTATGAGAATCAGTCCCAATCATTAGTCCACCAGGAAATGCATAATTTTCAAGAACCACTTGATGTATAATTCCTGCTCCTGGTTTCCAAAAACCACATCCATATTTAGCAGATGCAGATTGTAAAAATTTGAATACTTCGTTATTTTCATCTAGAGATATCTTCATATCTGTATCACCCTCCACTTCAGCTCTTATCAAATGGTCACAATGGACTGTAGTTGGTAAGGACGTTTGTTCAAGTCCTGCTTGCATAAATTGCAACATAACCATTTGACCAGTTACATCTTGTAAGGCGACTCTATCAGGTCTTAGAAAAACATAATTATTTCCTTCATCAAGATTTTTGTCATTTATTTCCTGAAGATGGCCGGACAATATTTTTTCTGTAAGGGTTAAAGGCCTTCCCACTAACTTTCGATATTTTACAATATTTTCTTGTAATTTTTTATAAACATCAGATACTAATTCTGGTGTGCTGTCAGTTTCCACATAAATTATTGAAATTATCCTGAATTTATTGTTAATTAAAATACAACAAAATTTTATTTTTTAGGCATGGGTTTTTCTTAACAATTATAAGCCAAAAACAGTCACATAAATGATTATTGGAGTTTCAGAAATTAAAATGAGGTATTTGTATGGTCAATAAGGGTTTTCCAAAATTTGGGATGTCACAAGCCGGAGCTTTTGTAGCTGCGCTAAAAAATTACAATTTACCAGATTTTATTCTAGTAATAATTGCAAAGGAATGCAAATCTGATCTTCTTGAAAGAGGAAGAATAGACGATAGATTACAAAGTATGAATGATGATGCATTGATGCTATTACACCGAGTTTTTGTAGATTGTGAAGAGGACGATGCCGGTAAATTTGCTCAGTATAGATTTTATGCATATGTATCTAGTATGTACCACAAATGTGAGGTTATTGTAAATGAAACAATTCCTGGAGCAAGTGGAACTAATCATAAAATACCAGTAGCTATAAAAAATAATGGAATGTATATTGCAGTGGCCTACAATAAGGCAACTGGAAACCCAGTAAACAAAAAGGAAATCACTAGATTCTATGACATGGTAGATGATATTAAAAAAGGAGATCATGGAACAATGTTAACAGATGCAATTTACGGATCTTCAGTTGGTTTTAAATCAGATGCTCTGGTTGAACTGGGAAATTTAAATAAATCTCGATCAAATGATCCAGAAAATAAACTTGATTTTAAAACAGCAAATTTTGAAAATAATATTTATTCTGTAACCAAGTGTTAGAAAAAAATCTTAGAGTCCAACATTAATTTGATGTTAATTTTCATAAATTAATGTGGATTTTTATTTATTGTCAAACTTGATGTGTCAATTGTAAGAAATTGTGGTTTTCCATCAGTTTTTTTAAAATCCGAACCGTATTGTTCAAAATATAAATCAGAGAATAGATGTTTTGTCCAAATATCATGTACACTGTCTACAAATCTTTTATGATTTAATTGTCTTAGTAGCTCATGAGCAATTTCATGTGATACGGTTGTACAATTTTTTTCTGCCATAAACAATTGATCGTTAGGATCTTTCGGAGATTGCCACCAAATCATTCCAAAATTTTCTGAATGATATCCTTCACATGTACAATCAGTCCAGAGAGGTCTAAAGTGACAAAGATAGAAATGGTAAATTTCTTTTCCTCGTTGTTCATGATCTCGAATTAGTGTCGGTGTATCTAATTTTTGAAAAAGGTTCCTAGGTTTAGTAATTAATTCATCACATCTAATTTCAAAATCTTTTCCAAATTTTTCTTTTATCCAAACTTTAAAAAATTGACTCATTTGCTGTATGTAATTAAATTCAGATTTTCGTTTTTCATGATCTTCTTCTTTTACAACAAAAATAAAATGCAAAATCATAATAAGAAAAAAGGGTGTTATGTCTGGCCTTCTATACCCATAAGGGTTAGTGTTGATCGAATCTTCTCAATTTTTCTGATTTTCCAAGTTATTGTTTCACGAAGTTTCTCAACCGTGTCCGATTCAATCTTGGCCAAAATATCATATGCACCAAAAGTTCCATGAACTTCTTTTACACCTTCTAGACCCTTCAATTGCTGTATTATAGCTTCTTCAGAACCTAGTTCACAGTTTATTAGAACATAAGCTGTTGCCATATTCCAGATTAAACAAATCGACTATATCAATAAAGCGATTTCTAGGGTTAATTTTGAGAAATTTTAAGAATACTTTCCCAAATGTCTTTGGGTACAGGCATTATTGATAATCTAGAAATTCGAATTAGTTCCCAATCCTTGAATTTTTTTTGCTTTTTCATTTCATCTAATGTAACTGGTCGCTTTAACGGTTTTTTGTATTTTACATCTACCACTATGAATCGTTGATTGTCTTCTTTTGGATTTGGATATGGCTTTGAGGTAATTTCCATTATTCCAACTGCTTGTCGTTCTGTTCCAGTGTGATAAAATAAAACCAAGTCGCCCACAGACATATTTTTCATATGTTTTAAAGCAAGATTATTGTGAATTCCATCCCAAATTGTATTTTTTTCTTTTTTTAAAGTTTCAAAACTATACCCTCTAGGACCGCTTGGTTCTTGTTTTGCTAACCAATAATTTACCAATTCATCCTTCGATTACAATCAGGTTGTTTTATTTCTTTGATTATACAAATGTCCCCCGGTTCTGACTCGCACAAGATCATTGGTATTTTAGCCAAAACCTCCTTGGGTTCTGAAACCGGGGTCGCCCTACATGTAGCATACCTGGGTGAATTAGAAATCATTGGTATCAATACGATCGCATCATCCTAATCCGTCTGTATGCCTGCTCTTGGGCGTTTAGGAATAAATTTAGTCAAATATTAATCCAGATAAATTAATTTCAAAGCCTACAACTGGAACCCGTATTTTATAATTTTCAATTGTATTTGAATTAATTTCTCCTATCATACCAATTGTTTTTCCATGAACTAGAATAGATGCCATTTTACCTTCCTGAAAAGTTTCATGAGACGACGTTCTCGTTTCTATTTCCAAGTTAAAGCCAATTTTTAGTGCTGCCTGTAAAATTGATTTTATTTCGCTAAAATTTGCCTCTTTGTGTGCACAAACAGCAGCGAGATTAGTTTTTTCATCAATAATATTATTTTTCAAAAATATCGTACCTGTTTCAAATAATTTTTGTGGATATGATTCATGGATATTTCTTGAAAGGTTTTCTAATAATCCAGGTAGAATAGAATCACGCAGAATTGTGTGTTCTTGGCTTTTTGAATCAAGCACGGAAATAATTTTGTTAGAATTTCTATTAGTCATATCATACAGAACTCGCTTGCTCGTCAAACTTGAGTTTAGAGCTTCAAGATAACCAAGACCAATCATTATCTGACTAAGTGATTTTAGTTGAGAAGATATTGGACTAATTTGCCCTAAAGTTTGAGAGGGAGATAAAGTAGGTTCAAGATTTTGAATCCCATAACCTAATGCTGTTTCTTCAACTAAATCCATTGGTCCAAAAATATCAAATCTATAGGCAGGAATTGTGCAGACAATGTTTTTGCCTTTGCTTGATGCATCCAACCTAGATTTTTTTAATGATGAGATTATTTGAGAGGATTTTAGATTCAACCCAAGCATTTGGTTAATCACTGTAGGATTAATAGAAATTTTTCTTTGTACAAGTTTTGGGGAGGAATTTTTTGCGCCAGAAATTTTTACGTGTTCTAAAGTAAATCTAGCACTTTGTAAAATCGTTGCCACAACTGAAAGCATGTCTTCAGCATCTTCTTTGTTAATACCTGTTACCTCGATGAAGAGATTTTTTGTTTTAGTAGTAACTGTGGTTTTTGCAGCATTAATTATTGGAGGAAAAGATACCGTATTACCATTAGAATCAATTAGAATTGGAACCTGTCCAGAATTACCTAAAATGTGTCCATATTCTCTACCGACATCTAGATTTTCAAGTATTTCAGAAATGGAACTTTCTTGGGTTGATTTTAAGGGGATGAATTTTGCAATTCTTGTAGTTGTTGTGTATGTTAGAGGAAATGAACATGAATCAAGATCATGAATGCCAATCGATGATTTTTTCCGTTTTCTACCAATTCCCATATGAAGATCTTCTTGCATTTGTATAATTTGTTCAAGAAGTTCTTGGTCAATCTTTCCATTAGTTGCAACTATTCCCGTTATAAATGGGCGAATTTTAGAAACACCAGATTTAACATTAATGGTAAATCTATTGGATTTTCTAACATTGAGTTTTAGTGCTCCAGTTTTAATTCCAAGTAGACCTTGCAAACCTAAGGCAATTCCAATATCAGTAGAATAATCTGGTCTATTAGGACTATATTCCACTCTAACAGAATTTTTGTCCTCTGATTCAATATCTAACCCTAAAAACGGTAATAACTCTGAGATTTGTTTTTTTGAGACTTTTCCAACTAATTTTTGGAGTCTAGAGTAAGAAAGTGTAACTACTGGCATTTTGTAACATTCCTTAACCAATTTAGATTATTATTGTAAAATTCTCGAACATCGTCTAAACCATACTTTAACATCGCAATTCTCTCGATACCTCCCCCCCATGCAAGAACAGGTTTAGTTATCCCAAGAGGTTTTGTAACTTCTGGTCTAAATATTCCCATTCCAAATAATTCAATCCATTTTCCTAATCTTTCATTATATACCATGGTTTGAAGTGATGGTTCAGTGTAAGGAAAAAATGTTGGCCAAAATTTTATTTTTGTAATTCCAATCCGTTTATAAAATTCTCTTTGAATTCCCATTAAATTTCGTAAGGATGCATCTTTTCCAACAACGACACCTTCAATTTGATTAAATTCTACTAAATGTTTGTAACTGACCTTTTCATTTCTAAATACTCGACCCAATGAGAAAATTCTGGCCTCATCTGATTTGTTTTCTGCTAAATGTTTAATGGTAACACACGTAGTATGAGTTCTTAAAACCATCCTTTGAGCTTCGTTAATATCCCAAAAATATCTCCAATTTTTCTTGTGAGACTCGGAAACTTTTCGAATTTGTTCCGGGGTTCCAATTTCCTTTGAAGAAATACCATCCAAGTAAAATGTGTCTTGCAGTTCTCTTGCAGGATGATCCTGTGGAGTAAATAAAGCATCAAAATTCCAAAAGCTTGGTTGAGTCATATTTCCCAAAATTTCAGTGAAACCCAAAGTAACAAAAATTTCACGGATTTCATCAATGGTGTCTTTTAATGGATGAGTCCTTGCGACAAATACATCAGGAACTTTTGCTTCTACATCAATTGCTCCAGAGCCTGGACTAGTGACATCTAAAGATTGACCAGTTTTCGTTAACGATATTTTCTTTGTTTTTACAATATTTTCAACTAAAAAATTTGGTCTTTTTAATAGACTGGCTAGATCAGCCTTATCAAGTTGAGTTTCAGAAGTTATTCCTTCTCCAATTTGTTTTAGACTTTTTTCTCCTGGAAGATTAGAAGGGTAATTTTTTAAGTAGATTTTATTTTCCTTTGCATCTATCCAATCATTTTTTTTTGCTAGTCCCATAGCAGGCCCAAAAACAGATCCCAGTTCTTTTTGTAAGTCTGAAATATCCTTTGGATTATTTTTTATTAAATCCAATAGTCTTTTTTCGGGCAATCCCCTCTGAAAAGATTCTAATCCATTTTTTCCAAGACTGTATTCTACATTTGTTGATGCATCGACAATTGCTAATTCTTTGTGTTTAAGCCATTCTATTCCTCGTCGAACTTGATCAGGAGAAAGTAGTGTTAATTTCTCAAGTTTTTCAGGAGTTAATTTTAATTCAATTTTCAATACAGAAATAATTTTTTTTTCGATTTCATGAAAAACTTGTGACAATAGCAGAAAGTTCGAAAAAGACTTTTTAAACCTTAACCTAAGTGAAAATGAATGTCAACTGAGGACTTTGTTGTAACTCCATGGCATGTTGAAGGCGAAATTGATTACGACAAATTAATCAAACAATTTGGAACTGAAAGAATTTCTGACGAAATTCTTGCCAGAATTAAAAAAAACACAGGAGAGGATCACTTTATGCTCAGACGAGGAGTTTTTTTCTCTCATAGAGAATTAAATAGAGTTTTAGAAGATTATGAGAAAGGTAAAAAATTTTTCCTTTATACAGGAAGAGGTCCATCAGGTCATACGCATATAGGTCATTTAGTTCCATGGGTCTTTGCAAAATGGCTACAGGATAAATTTGATGTAAATATGTATTTTCAGCTTACAGATGATGAAAAATTTTATGCAAAAGCTGAATTAACCTTGGAAGATACAAGAAAATTTGCATATGAAAATGCATTAGATTTTATCGCACTTGGATTCAAACCAAAAAATACAAAAATTATTATCAATACAAGAAATATTCAAACTCTTTATCCCATAGCAGCTCAAGTGGCAAAAAAAATTAATTTTTCAAATACCAAGGGAGTTTTTGGATTTACAAATGAGACCAATATTGGAATGATATTTTACACGTCTCTCCAATCAGCTCCTTGTTTTATTGAAGATAAACCAGTGTTGATTCCTTTAGGAGTAGATCAAGATCCTCATTTTAGAATTACAAGAGACGTTGCACCAAAAATAGGAAAACCAAAACCAGCTTTGATACATAACATTATGATTCCAGCATTAGAGGGTCCAGGAGGAAAAATGTCAGCATCAAGTGAAAATGGAACAGTATACACCACTGATAGTCCTAGTACTGTGAAAAAGAAAATTAACAAGTATGCATTTTCTGGAGGTCAACCAGATGTTGAACAACATCGAAAACTGGGAGGGAATCCAGATGTTGATGTATCCTACCAATATTTAAGAATATTTTTCGAACCAGACGATAAAAAATTAAAATCAATTCATGATGACTATAAATCAGGAAAAATGCTAACTGGAGAGTTGAAAGGAATTCTTATCGAAAAAATAAATTCATTTCTTGAAGTTCACCAGGAAAAAAGAGAAACAGCCAAGGATCAGATCAAACAATTCCTTTTTGAGAATAAATGAAAGTAAAAGTAATTTGTGAAGATAAATACGAATCACAGAAATTAGCCAGTCTTATTTTTATCAAAGAATCAAATGAAACATACATTAACACAATTCTAAATGTTATTGAAAATGAAGTAGTAGTTGGCTTAAAAGATAAATCTGCACATAGTATTCTTTTGAAGGATAATCAAGAAGTTGAAAAATTTGTGGATTTCATTCAATCCGTAATTGAAAGAGAACATAAAATAATATCAGCAAATATTCTTGAACAAGATGTTGAAATGGTAAAAGAATGAATATTTAGAATACTATTTTTCGATACTAAAATGTCTTAAATTTTTAGAATAATTTAATTTATTATTTCAAAGGTTACATGCCAAAAGCGGCCCAAAGACCAATTGCAGCCACTATTAATATTAGGCTTATTCCCAATGCCTTAAAGTCACCATTCATGATTTAAGTTCTAAATTATTATAATTAAAGTGTTAATAAATTCTCAGGTCTGATTTCATGAATTATCTTGGGAAACGCTTATTTTTTTTCTTAAAGTCTCTAGTTTTTTTTTCTGGTGTTGGGTTTGATTTTCTAACTTCATTACAGTTTAAACAAAGAATTTCTAGTTCATTTCTTGCCAATTGAGGATCAGAGATGTATTTTCCCCATGAAGATGCAGCCCCTCCTCTCTGAACCTCATCAAAAGCATTTTCATCGTGAATATGTCCAAATCCTAGTGCTCTCTCATCTTTGAACCCACAGTTAGAGCAAACTTTACCACCTAGAATTTCAAACAATTTTTCTTTTAACGTGTTATAGAATTTATCAGAGCCGCCTGAATAGAAACTCTCCTGTTTTTTTAAAAATTTACCAGTTTTTGGTTTTTTTGCTGAAAAATTACCTCTACTTGAGCGTGAACCTCTATCGTCTCTGGAATACCTATCACTTCCTGAATCCTGTGGTTTGTTTTGTCTGAAACAATCACTACAGTATACTGGTTTGTTATTTCTTGGAACAAAGGGAACTTGACATTCAGTGCCACAATCAGAACAAGTTACCGTTGTAGATTCCTCTCTTTTATCGTCTCTGGAATATCGTGAACCTCTATCGTCTCTGGAATATCGTGAACCTCTATCGTCTCTGGAATATCGTGAACCTCTATCGTCTCTGGAATATCGTGAACCTCTATCGTCTCTGGAATATCGTGAACCTCTATCGTCTCTGGAATACCTATCACTTCCTGAATCCTGTGGTTTGTTTTGTCTGAAACAATCACTACAGTATACTGGTTTGTTATTTCTTGGAACAAAGGGAACTTGACATTCAGTGCCACAATCAGAACAAGTTACCGTTGTAGATTCCTCTCTTTTATCGTCTCTGGAATATCGTGAACCTCTATCGTCTCTGGAATATCGTGAACCTCTATCGTCTCTGGAATATCGTGAACCTCTATCGTCTCTGGAATATCGTGAACCTCTATCGTCTCTGGAATATCGTGAACCTCTATCGTCTCTGGAATACCTATCACTTCCTGAATCCTGTGGTTTGTTTTGTCTGAAACAATCACTACAGTATACTGGTCTATCGGTTTTTGGAACAAAGGGAACTTGACATTCAGTGCCACAATCAGAACAAGTTACCGTTGTAGATTCCTCTCTTTTATCGTCTCTGGAATATCGTGAACCTCTATCGTCTCTGGAATTTCGAAATGATTTTGAAGTACTGCTACTAATGTCTCTTATTTTATTTCCAAATTTTTTTTTGCCAGTTTTGACCTCATGCAATTCCAAGACTATCACTATAACAGATACTTAATGGATATGAATAGTTAGAGCTTTATTTTGTGCCTAGATGAAAAGATTTGCAAATTAAACTAACGATTTGTCCATCTCTCTACTCATTATTTCTTGTACCTTTAAAAAATAAAGTTTGGTTGAATAAGGCATTTTTTCTAGATTATCATCAACTGCAATCATAAAATATCTGACAGCTCTTTTTGAAATATCAAGATTAAATTTCATAGGCAATATTTGATCTTGTTCGACCTTTATTTTATCTTGCAACCAAGGAGGTGCCAGTTCTATAGTTTCCTTAATTATTTTTTCATACCAATAAGAAAGATTTTCAGGATGTAGGCCTTTCTGAAGATTGGATATATCAGTATCAAATTTTTTCATCATGCTGTTAATAATGCGCATGGTTGATAACCCAAGATTTTTGTTTTATTGTAATTACTCAAACATAAATAATCTTCTAGTCAACTGGTGATAAGTTTCCATCAATGTCAATTTCTCGGTTTTTAATTCTGGTAGTTGAAATTTTAGTACCGTCTTTTGCTAAAACCATTGGAACTGTAATTACTTGGACTGGCGGTAAATTTTTTTCTTTACGGATTTGATTTAAAATCTTGCCTTGATTTGAAGTTTCATCACTTACCACCAAACCCTGAACTTCTTTTTCTAAAACTGCAGGTCCAAAATCATTATCTAATTTACTAATTTCAAATTCTCTTTTAGGAAAATTTTTTTCAATGGTTTTAATCAATATCTCTAATCTTTTACTATAATCATTTTCAAGTTTTTTTCCTTTTTTCATGGCCATGTCATCGCTGGTCAAACCAATGATAACTTTAGCAGATATTGAAAATGCTTCAGATAATAGAGTGATGTGACCTTTATGGATAAAATCAAAAGTTCCTCCCATAGCTACTAAACTAAATTTTTGCATATATTGAATAGATTTTATTTTAAAATAAATCTAGTTAACTACTAGTATAACAATTGGCCCCTCATTTGCAATAGGCACATGATTTCTATCCCACACAAACGTTTCAATAAAAAATATTCCTTTATGTTCTGGAATCCAATCTACTGATATGGATTGTGATCCTGTACCAATAAACCGGCCGTCAGATTTACCTAAAAATTCTACGGTTGGAAAGTCAGAATTTTTAACTTGTGCGTAGTAAGTATAAGGAGTCTCATTTGATGATGGGTCAGCTGAGAATTGTACCCAAGCATTACTTTGAATATTTACAGTAGATCCTATTGTAATTTCAGAAAGATTGTTTCCCTGAGAATTCTTTAAAGATACATCAGAGATAGTCACTAACTTGGTAAGTTGTTGAGGAATTTTTTCATCTACAATATTAGAATAAAAAACATTTGATTGAGCAAATATTTGAAAACTTACTGCGTTTTTATTAATCTCCTCATTAAAGTAAAAATCGACTTTTCCATTTGATTCAACATCTCCAATAGGAATAGAGGATATACCTACCAGTCTGGGAGGAATAAATGAGTCATAAAATGCAAGATAAACGAACGTGTCAGTTATGGGTGAGCCACCATTGGTTAAAATTCCCGATAATTGTAAATTCTCACCTAAGACTATCTCGTTTGATTCCACAATCAATTGTTGTGATTTGGAGGGAACAGGCAGAAAATTTTCAAGCATTATTGAGATGGAGGTAATATTTGGATTAGGGGAATTTGATTTTATAATATATGGCGAAGTTGATAATTCTGGGATTACATCAAGAATAGTCCCACCTCTGATTGTTTCTAGAGGGTCTGTTCCAGTTTCATCATAAAAGTTAACCTTTAATTGGATATTGCCAACAGAAGTTAATTCATTTTTGTTTATTACATTTCCAACAACCACAGTGTATCCTTCATCATCCTTGTAGACATAAGGGGATTCACTAGTTAGAGCAACAGATAGTGTTGATAAAGTATCAGATTTCTGAGAAAATCCATGATTGAGGGGAAATAACATCAAAATTAGAAATAAACTAAGTAGAATTTTTTTCATATTAATTTTATTTTAGATTATAGATTAATTTGTACTGTATATCATATAGTCAACAAGAAAGGTAACATCGTTTAACCTAGGTTAGATTAGTGAGGGGTAAAAATAGATTAAAAAAAGTAAGTTTACTAGTTTTTCTTTGCGGTGATTGCAAGCCAGTAAATGAAACCAGGTACTAAACCCACGATTAAAGGAATCCATACAGGCCATGCGTCTGCTGCACTTGTCATATGATAAAGCAAAAACTTATCCTATTTAAATCCATCCTGGATTATGAAATTTAGAAAAGATCGATCTCAAAAGAAGTGGACTGGACGGGATTTGAACCCATGACCCCCCGCGTGCAAGGCGGGTATACTACCAGGCTATACTACCAGCCCACATGAAGACTGGCTAGTGTGTGGATTTTAATTGTTGTCTTCTTGGTAAGAATTTTATTTGAAAAAAAAATTTGTTTTTTTATGGTATTATTAGAATCCCAAGTGAAACTAAAAGTGGGTGATAAAGCTCCTGATTTTGAACTGCTAGGAATAGATGACAAAAATCACAGATTAAGTGACTACAAGCAATATCAAGGGATTTTAATAATTTTCATGTGTAATCATTGTCCATATGTTAAAGCAAAATTCAATGCTCTTAACGAATTGTATGCCAAATTTGGAGAAAAAATCGCCATTATTGGAATCAACAGTAATGATTCAAGAGATTATCCTGAAGACAGTTTTGAAAATATGAAGAAAACTGCAAAGGAAAAAGAATTAAAGTTTGATTACTTGGTGGATGAAACTCAACAAATTGCTAAAAAATATGGGGCTATGTGTACTCCAGATCCTTATTTGTTCAATAAGGAAGGGAAATTAGTTTTTCATGGCAGAATAGATAATGCAATGAAGCCAGATGATACTGCTACAGAAAAAACAATGATTATCAATATAGAAAAGATGCTTTCAAATGAAAGAATCGAAAAAGATTTTGACCCTTCTATTGGATGCTCAATCAAGTGGAAAGAAAATTAAACTTAAATGACTCATGCCGAGAGGGTTGAATGCGGGCTCGTAGCTCAGCTTGGCTGGAGCGTTCGACTGATAAACTATTCAGAAATCGAAAGGTCGTGTGTTCGAATCACACCGGGCCCACTTAATTATTTTAAATTTTCATAAACTGTCTCAGACCATTGTCTAACATTCTCAAAATTATCAACTTGTAAATCACATTCGAATTTTGCCTTTTTTCCCATTTTTCCACATAAAACTAACCGCATGTTTTTGCCTAGTTTCAGTTTAATTGGGTTTATCGAATCAGCAAAGAAATTTAGACGTTCTTTGATGTTTGAAAAAACTACAACTATCAATATTCCGGATTTTTGTTTCCAAATTTTACTAATTAATTTTTGAAAATCAAGGTCAAATAATACATTAATTGCTGAAGACATATCACCTAAATGAAAAACTGTCCATTCATTAGAGTGAAAGGAGGCAGAGGCGGCTTCTGATAACAATGTATTTTCAGGATCGCCTGAAAGTATGACGATTTTCTTTTTTGGGTTTGATTCCACTGAAATCTGTTGTAAAATGTGGATAGATTTAGAAATGATGTTTTCTAGATATTTTGCCTCGGAATTACCAATTTTTCCTTCATCATATAGAGATTGAATGTGCCGAATAGCAGGGATTATCACCTCAATTACTAAATTATAAACAGACCCTTCAGAATGAAGGCAATTTTTAATTAATGAAATAACCTGACTTTCTGATCCCTTGATCAAATATTCTAAAAATTGTGATTCAACTTTAAAGTAATCATCAGGGAATCTAAATGTCTCTTGTCCAGATTCCAAAAACCAGAGGGTCGTATTTCCCACAATTTTTTGTTTTAGAAAACCTTCTGCAGCAAAAATTTTGAGATACTTGGTCATGGTAATTCTATTCAAATTCAGTTTTTTTGAAATTTCAATTCCTGACATGCCCATTTTAGAGTCTCGAAGAACTTCGATGAGATTTTGTTTTAGCTCATCAATTTGGTATGATCTGCCCACATTATTTTTGGATTATCCTATTGTATAAAGACTAATTTTCTTTGATTTGGACATAATCTATAAGGAAATAAAACAATAAATAGTTGGGTACCTTATTGTACGGTAAGGAAAAGTAAATTGCCAAAAGCCGGATTCAAATCAATAACTGTATCAGAGACTGTTTATGATAAATTCCAAGAAGTTTATCAAAAAAATAAAACAGATCTTACAATGAAAGGCGTCAATAGCTTTTCAGGTTATGTTACTTACATGCTAGAAGAGATGATGCAAAAAGACAAGACTTTTGCCAGATATGCTCCAAAAATTGAAAAAATTTCTGTTGATGATGATAGGGTGATACTAAAAGATAATATTAAAAATCGAATTGCTGAGGTGGCCGTTCAAAAAGGCGAGTTATTTTGCCAGCTTTGTGAGGAAAAGGACTGTGTGCATGTTGGTTTTGTTTTTTCCTTGCCAGATGTATATGAAGTTCTTAATTCTAGAGGCATAAAGCATCCAAAATAGAGCAGTGGAGGAGGTGGGATTTGAACCCACGAACTCCTGAGAGACAGGATCACCCATATTTTGATCTTAAGTCCTGCATGTCCAAAAGCATTGTATGCCTTCTTTGGCCAGGCTTGATTACTCCTCCAAGATGGTAAAAATATCTGGGAAATTTAACAGTTTAGAGAGGACCAAGTAAGGAGGATGAAGAATTATAAGTATTTTCAACAGCGATTTATTGTGCTTCGATAGCTCAGTCTGGTAGAGCGTTACATTGGTAATGTAAAGGTCGCGGGTTCAGATCCCGTTCGAAGCTTTAATAATTTTTAATTAGCAATTCGTAGTGCCCAGTCCGTTTTTTAGAATTTGAATTAATTGATCTATTTGCCTCTATTTTTTTAAAGCCCCAATGTTTTTCAGAAAACATATCTGCTACCTCTTGAGAATTCGAATTAGATAACATTACTTTGCATCCTTTTGAATCTAATTTCAAACATAATTTTGCGAGTCTTTTCAAGTCATCTGATGTAAAGGATTTATTGGTATAACTAGTAAAATTGGCAGTGTTGCTTACTGGTTGATATGGTGGATCAAAATAAACTAAATCATTTTTTTTTGCCTCATTCAAAACAGCCTCGAAATCTCGGCACTTTATGGAAATTTTTTTAGATTGTAGTACTTGACTGACTGAACGGAGGTTTTCCTCATTTACAATATTTGGATTAGTATACCTTCCTAGGGGAACATTGAATTGTCCTCTGCTATTAACTCGATAAAGACCATTAAAGCAAGTTCTATTCAAGAAAATCAATCTAGAGGTTTTTTCCACAGCGCTTCTTGGGTTGTTTTCTCTAATAGAGTAGTAATATGATCTTGAGTTTTTTTGATAGTTTTTGGTGTGATTTTTTAGAGATTCAATAAGCAATTCAATTTTATCTCTAATTGTAGTATAGGCCAAAACAAGATCTGAATTTAGGTCAGATATTCCGCATTTTTGCCCTTCTCTTTCTTTGAGGATGTGAAACAATAATGCACCACCGCCCAAAAAGGGTTCATAGTAGGTGCCCATTGTATTTGGCAAGTTTTCATTTAAAATTGGAATTAACTGTCGCTTTCCTCCTGCCCATTTTACAAACGGTTTGGGAGTTACTAAAATTTGATTAAATTGCTGTCTCACAGATAGTTATTACGATATTACATATCGTCAAAATAGGCAACAAAAGATCACAATATGTGCAATATTATTTTAGCAAATTTGAGCTGAAAATACTTTAAATCAAAATAATAAAATGAAAAGGAAAAGATTGGGTTTTAGTCCCACTTTGACCATGCGGCCATCCATCTGTATGTCCAGGTGTTTAGCTTACAACCTAATGCTGTAAACGTTACTCCCAAGACTGAACCAGCACCAGCACCTAAAGCAACAGGACTGTTATAGAACTTTCCTACCTGCGGTTCTATTGGCGTCATGTAAGGTGGTAATGTTGGCCTTGGATATTTGAAGGCCGTTTCTAGTGGGTCTGCCACTGTTATCAGATTTATCATGTTAAACATCGGTAACGACATTCCTACAAGTACTCCGCCAAACAGTATCAACGAATGTTTGTTCTTCTTTGTTGCCCAATAGGCCAAATCAAGTAACATTGCTGATGGTAACCATATTGGTGTGACAATGAAGTCATATGGATATCCGAGTGCAAACCATGCACCTTTTGCTACCCAAGTGTATACTGTCATGATAAGGGCGTAATACGTCGCTGTTCCTGGAACACCTGTAAATGTGAGGTAATATACTGCACCTACAACAAGCATCAACGTTTGAGATATTGAAAATACCGTAAACGAAGTCCAAGCCCAGTCGGTATAGAAAATGTAGTCTCCTGCGTTAATCGTCAACAGTGTTGAGTTAACTGCAACTACTACTATGAATAAGTAGTGAGTACATCGTCTTAACCAGACCATAAGAGTTTGAATAAAGAGTCACTATATAAAATTTTAGAGAGTACTGAAGATCGTTAACTAAAATTAAAATGAAAAAGAAGATTTCTGAAGGATTGACCTTCTAATAACCGACATACATCGAGATTAAGAACGTACCTATAGCGGTAGCACCTATCGTAACGGCTACTATACCATTACTATTCTTATTGGAACCCTCTTGCATTACTTTAACACAGAAGATGTATCCAATTGCCTCGATAATTGTCAAAACTATGAACGCAAAGTGACCACTGTTTGTTGGATATGCCCAAGGATAATAGAAGTATCCAGCTGCAGTTCCTCCAAATGTAGCTCCCCATGCTGCTAGGTATGATATAGTAATCATACCAGTCATGTTTTCAACGCGTTTACCTATCATTCGTTCTACGTCAGCGCTTGATGATCCACCGCTACCGCCAGAACCGAATCCTTTAGGAAGAGTCATTCTGGATTTATAATATTCAGAATCCTTTTAAGTCTTTCTTAAATTAATGGCATGGTACGATCTGCGTCTTTAAAAATAAAATAGAAAAAAGTGTGCTTTTTGCACTTTAAGGAACTATGGAATTGATCTACTGTACAATTTGCCTTCTAGGGCCATCTTGTACATCTCTGCCACATACGGATTCTCACCTGGAGTTTCTGCTCCTAATTCAACGAGTCTTGCATATACTCTAACGACATATGCCAAGGCTCCCATGAATGCTACTACAACACCCATGTTGAACATCCAGTGATTTGGTACTGCAAAGATTTCCTCTACAAACCAGAAATGCCACATCTCATTGACTCCAATTGTAAACATGGTTGCAAGATAACCTAGAATTGTCATCTTTAATCCAGTGTTTATTGAATTATTTGGACCTCTGAGAACGGGAATTTTTCTATCATACATTGCGCATGCCGCCCATCCGAGTGGTAATGCAACGAAGTGAGAATAGAGCCACCAGTGTGCTGGTGTAAATGCGCTATCTCTGATAGATGTTTGATGTAGAGAGCCATCAACAAAGTTGTCGACTTCTACTGAGGCTGCAATAGATCCCAAAGCTATAACCATGAGCCAGATTTTCTTTAGTCTCTGGATCTCAACTTCTTTTGGAATTAATGCGGGCATCTGTGCCATAATACATAACATGTTAATTTAGCATATAAATGAACATATTCAAATTTCAGAAATTTATTGTAAATTTTTAATTATTTTTAGTATTATTTTTTAAAATATATCTATTAAAAATAAAATTATTCAAATAATTATAGTTATTTTTTAGTGATTTCAATGTATATCATTAATGTTAATCATAGATTTTTAATCGATCCTCGGCATTAAGGTAAAACATATAACGATGTATATTATTTTTCAATCTATTAGGGATAAATATGGTCGAAAAAAAGATTATCGTATTAGGACTTGCTGTAGTACTAGCATTAGGAAGCCTTGGTTTCAACTGGGTTGAAACAATTCTTCCAAGCGCAGAAGCACACGGTGTCCAAGCACAACTCCAGAGTCGTTTCATCAGAATAGAAGATGAAACCTTCAATAGACAATCTCTACAGACTGGCGAGACTTTGACAGTTCAAGGTACACTAGTTAGTCTTGTAGAAAGAGACCTTAGAGGATGGATTTCCATTTTCTCAGAATCTACTAATGCAGGAAATAGATGGGAAATGTTGGCAAGAGACCCACCAGGTAATGTCTTTGACATTGCAGGAAACTCTGTCGTAGAATACTCATTATCTGCAAAAGCACTTGAAGCAGGTGTATATCACGTACACACACAACTCAATGTTGCTCAGGTAGGTCCAGGACTAGGTCCAGGTCAAACAGTGGTTGTCGAAGGGGACCCAATTCTCAAACCAATTCCATATACCAACATCGCATATCAATCAATCATTATTGGTGTCGGTTATGTAATCACGTTTGCAACACGACCCTGGCAAGTAATTTAAATTCCACCTTTTTCCTTTTAATTTTAATCCAATCACGTTTTACGTAAGACCGAATGAATCAAGTTTTATCTGCTAGTAAAAACCAGATGGTTTGTGCTAAGTTTTAAAATAAACAAGTTAGATATTTCTCAGAGTTACTTTTTTGGAAAAGTTGAATTTCGAAATGACAAATACAAAGTAAACATCCAGAATCAAAAAAGAGGCAAAGTCCTCAAATTACCATTTGAGATAAAATCAAAAAAACAACAATTTATTGTAAGACTTACTGGTCCAGGAGATCTTTTTATTGAGGATTTTTTGCCCTTTTGTGGTCAATCCGAATGGCTTGAAATTGATTCTGATTCAATCACTTATTTCCTTGCAGACCACCAAGACCAACTTGATACAATTGAGATAATGGATGATTAGGGAAACGACTTTAAGTAATCTTCAAGGAGATTCCACATGAAATGGCCTGGGATGGGGGATCCCTATAAGAGAAAAAAGACTATAAAATTTCTCATAATGACAGCTATTATCGGCATATCTGTTGCGGCAATCAGTACAGTTGCTCAAACAGTATTGAATCCAAATGATCCTCTCAAAGTATGTATTAATGATAAAATCACACCGTACAAAATCAAAGTAACTTTAGACTTGATAGTTGATGGAGAAAAGGCAGACATTCCTGCTAATATTGGAATCTCAGAGAATTGTAAGAAAACCATGTATACGTTAACTGATGATGGAACCATTTATGCTGAATGGGAGGAGGAATTTCCATTTGAAATTGGACATTTTTTGTGGATGTGGGACTTTCCTCTACGTGATATGGATCAATCCAAATCCTCAGTGTCAGTTAACGGTCAGATATCAGAGAGATTTATCAACCAACCATTACGAGATGGTGATCATTTCATAGCAGAATTCACCTCAAAGGCTTATGATGAATCAAAAGATACTGATTTCCTCCCAGAAAAATAATTTTTCAAAGTCTAAAAATTATTCTACAAAGTACTTTTTTAAAAACATCAAAAATAATGAAAAGAATAGTGGTATGTATTTTACCAGTACTTGCCGTTGTCTGGAATAAGACCGATACCTTCTCGTTCAAAGTGTCTGTCTAATTCATCAACCCATCTTTCACGGTTGTCTTTGTATGACCAGCCGTGTACACGTAACCAGAATGAGATAATTCCTAAAAGGAATATTGAGAACATCATGGTTCCAAAGATGTAAATCATTACATCATAGAATAATGGGTCGTAGTTTGGTCCTAATTGTCCTGTTACTGATGACAGAATGTTTAGGAAAATTCCTACGATAGGAGTCATGTATAATTTGGCTAAATTTCTACGATATATAGATTTCTGTTATTATCAATAAGGACGAGATCAGTATGAAGATCTGTGACGATGTCAGTTATCTAATAAAATAAGAGAAAGAAATGGTATTTTTTATCCTCTGCCCATTGCTGCGTATTTGCCAGATCTACCTTTAATGAAGAAGGCTCCTGCTATACCACCGAAGATTGCTGCAGAAATTACTGCGGCTCCACCGACACCGCTTGCATCAAGATATGGAGTACCTGATCCAGAAGCTGGATTTGCTTTTGCGGCATCAACTCTTCTTTTTTGAATCTCTAATGCTTCTTCTAAGGTATATGATCCAGTTTCTCCGCCTGAACCTACGTTACCCATGTATTGTGCAAATGCTAGTGAGCTTGCACCAAAGGTACCTACGACAAATACAGCAATTAAGGATGCTGCTAATAGTGCTTTATTGTTCATACCGTTTACCTGTCGTTTTGAAACCAGTGTAGTTATTTAACTTTTATTCTAAACTCCAAAATTCGAAAAATATGTACGAATTCCGAATAAGTAACGTTTAATTTTGTTTCATATTTAGGCGCCCCATGGGAAGAATGCATACTCACAGACATGGAAAGTCGCACTCTATTAGACCTGCAACCTTACGTGCTCCTTCTTGGATAACCTTAGGTCCAAAAGAAGTAGAGGAACTAGTCGTTAAGTATGCAAAAGATGGTTTAACCCCAAGTCAAATTGGAATTAAATTAAGAGATCAACATTCAATTCCCCTGATAAAGCCAATCACGAAAAAAAGTATCGGTGAGATTTTAGAAGAAAATAAGCTCATGCCAGAAATGCCAGAGGATCTTGAAAATATTGTGAATAAGGCAGTAGGTCTTCAAAAACACCTCAAGGAAAACAAAGGGGATAATAGAAATGTAAGATCCTTGGAATTAATTGAAGCAAAAGTCCACAGATTATCGGTATATTATAAGAGAATAGATCGAATTCCTCAAACTTGGAAATATAAATCCGTGGTTGCTCAATTAGAATAATGACAACATCTTTAGACGAGTCTCTTTCATTTTTCAAAGATAAAATTTCTGAATGTATAAGATTAAAAAAATCAATTTCAGTTACTACACATATTGATTGTGACGGATTAGCATCAGGTAGTATTATCACCAAGGCCTTGATTAGAGCAGGGGCAAATTGTACTGTCCGTACCTCAAAAGAGTTTAGTCAAGGTGTAATTGATTCACTAAAAACAAATTCTAGAGATTTTCACATTGTAACAGATCTTGGAGGGGGATTTGCAAATAATTTAGATCAATCATTAGGAGAAGAGTGGATAATCCTTGATCATCATCAAATATTACAATATGAACATGATAATCCAAGAGTCATCAATGCGTGGAAATATGGAATAGATGGAGGAACTGAAATTTGTGCAGGTGGTATGGCCTATTTAGCTGCGATGTCTCTTGATGAAAAAAATTCAGATTTATCTGCCTTGGCAGTAGTAGCAGCTTTGGGAGATAGACAAGATCAAGGAGAACGAAAATCATTTACAAGTAAGAATTTCGAAATTGCCAATACGGCCAAAGACTTGGGGCTTTTGGATATCGACCTTGATTTACTTTTAGTGGGAAGAGAAACTAGATCACTTCCAGAAGCTCTTGCATTTACTTCCCAGCCATTTATCGAGGGGTTGACTTGGAATAGAGATACTTGTTTATCGCTGTTAAATTCCTCTGGAATTCAACTAAAAGATGGAGGTAGATGGAGAGTTCCAGCAGAGCTAAATGAGGATGAAAAAAGGACCATTATTGAAGAAATCTCCAAATTTACTACTGGAAAAAATGCCACAGAAATCATGTCAGAATTAATTGGATATACATACACTTTTCCAAGAGAAGATAGACGAAGTTTTTTGCGAGATGGAAGAGAATTTTCAACCATGTTAAACTCTTGCGGTAGAATCAGTAAATCGGGAGTAGGGATGGCAATATGCATGGGGGATAGAGCCAAGATTCTAGATGAAGGTGAAAGAATACTTTCAGAATATAGGAAATTAATCAAAGAATACATGAACGTTTTAACTAATGAGCGATGGAGAATCTCTGAAAACCAAAATTGCATCATGGTCAATGGTGAGGGAATAGTCCCTGAAACCATGACTGGAACAATATCTTCCTTGATTGCCGGATCTCCAAAAAATTCAGGAAAAATCGTTATTTTAAGAACTAAGGGAGAGGGAAATACCATCAAGTTTTCATCAAGGAAATCGTTTGGATGTAAATCACCAATTAATCTAAGTGAATTGATGAAAACAGGTGCCGAGAAATTTGATGGTATTGGAGGAGGGCATAATGCTGCTGCAGGGGCAAAAATAACTAAAGACAAATTAAATGACTTTTTAGATTATTTAGATGTAAATGTCATTAACCTGTCAAGTTAGAATTAGTCTTAATAATTTAACAAAAGAGACGGCTCAGGCCGTAAAGAAAGCCCTTGATCCGGATAATGTGAATTTCCCAAAAGGATTAAGTCTTAATGTTGAGAATATTGATAACAAGGTAGTTTTTAATTTTGAAAATGAGAATAGTATGAAAAAATTGATTGGAACTATTGATGAGATTTTAGCCCATGTACAAGTTTCCTTGAAGGTAATTGGATAATGCTTGATCCAAAACTAATCAAAGAAAATCCGCAGATCATAGAGGAGATGCTCAAATCAAGAAATGTTGATTTTGATCTAAAGGGTCTGATAAATGTAGATAAGCAACGGCGAGAATTCATAGTGAAAACTGATGAATTAAGAAAAGAGAAAAATCAGATAGCATTAGAAATTTCACAAAAAAAGAAAGATGGGAATGATACGTCCACAATTTTAGAACAGATGAAAAGTATCTCTAAAGAATTATCAAATCTAGAGATTTCACAAGAAAATATAGAAAAAAAATACAAACACCTGATTTTTACAATTCCAAATCTTGTTCACTCATCAGTACCAATTGGTAAGGATAGTTCTGCAAATAAGGAAATAAAAAATTGGGGAGTAATCCCAAAATTTGATTTCAAAATAAATGATCATATCGATATTTCTGAAAAATTAGATTTAGTTGATCTTGAGAGGGCTGCCAAGGTAGCAGGAGCCAGATTTTATTACATGAAAAATGACTTGGTACGATTAAACCAAGCATTGATTCAATATGCATTAGAATTTTTAGCTGAGAAAAGTTATTCTTTGATTCAACCACCCTACATGATTAATCATCAATCTATGGAGGGAGCAGTAATTACTGATGATTTTGAGGATGTAATTTACAAAATTGAGGGAGAGGATCTTTACATGATTGGAACATCAGAGCACGCCATGGCTGCTATGCATTCAGGAGAAATAATTGAGGGGAAGGATTTGCCATTAAGATATGCTGGAGTTAGTCCTTGTTTTAGAAAAGAGGCAGGGGCCCATGGACGAGATCAAAAAGGAATCTTTAGAGTACATCAGTTTGATAAAATTGAGCAATTTGTATTTACACGTCCTGAAGATTCATGGAAAGAACATGAACGTATGTTAGGAATTGTGGAGGAATTTTATCAGAAATTAGAGATTCCTTATAGAGTCATGCTTCTCTCCTCAGGAGATATGGGGAAAATTTCGGCAAAAACATATGATATCGAAGCTTGGATGGCAGGTCAAAGTGCTTATAGAGAAATTGTATCTTGTTCTAATTGTTTGGATTTTCAAGCAAGGAGATTAAAGATAAGATATAGAGAGAAAACCAATGAAGAAACTCAATACTTGCATACTTTAAACAGCACCCTTGTTGCCACATCTCGAGTTTTAGTATCAATTATGGAAAACTTTCAAAATAAAGATGGGCAAATTTCCATTCCTGGTGTTTTGCAAAAATACATGGGTCAAAAAACCATCTAGTCGCATACCCTTATATTTTGGGTTCAAAGGTCGATAATAATTGGCACGTAGAAAAGGTCGAGTAAAAGACAAGTGGAGAGAAAAGAAATGGATTACAGTTAATGCTCCGGATTCATTTAACAATGTTCCAATAGCGTACGTTCCAATCACAGATGATGAAAATGCCCGTGGTAGAGTTTTAGAAGTTACGTTGTATGATATTCTAAAAGGAGATCCCTCACAACATCAATACAAAATGTATTTTCAACTCGATAAGGTAGAGAACGATAAAGCCAGTACGATATTCAAACGATTTGAATATTCAAAAGAATTTTTGAGAAGTTTAGTCAGACGAGGTTCATCAAAAATAAATTTCATCATAGATGCAAAAACTAAAGATGGATATATTTTTAGAATTAAAGTAATAGCTCTTACACATAGACAGCTAAACACTTCACGTAAGCATGATCTAAGATTGATTGCAAAAGATATCATCAATAAAACTGTACCAGAAATGGAAATTGATCAATTTGTCCAAGCTACCTGTTATGGCAAAATTAATTCAGATATTATGGCTGCAACAAAGAAAGTAATCAGAATAAGACATGTGGGATTGGAGAAAGTTAAATTGATTAGAACTGCAGACAAAGAAATAGCATTACTTGAAGCATAAGCAGATAACAATTCAACTATAGCCCTAAAATGGTAAAATTAGAAATTACAATAGATGTGATTATTCATGCAACAGAAGATATTGTAAAATTTTTCAGGTCTTTTAATGAAATGTTTGAATTAGAGGAAGGAATTTTTTCATCCTCAGAGATAACTGGTCATTTTGAGAATCCTATAACAGTTCTTAGGGCAAAAATCACAAAAAAACCTGCAAATCAGTTTTTAGAAAAATTTGTAGGATTACTATCAGAGCACCAAAAAAATGAGATTATAGACCAAATAGAAGAAAGAACAGAGAATTCAAGTCTACATATTAGATTTGATAAACAGAAATTTGTTCAAGGACAAATTACATTCATGGAAAAAGAAGCAATAAAATTAAAAATTCATACTCCAGTTTACAACAAAAAAGACACCATCAAGGTGTTCAGCAAATTTTTTCGTTAACTCTACTAGATTAAATAGGAATAATTTGTTGGTTTAATTCGGGAATGAGGAGATAATAGCCGCTCCAGTCTGAGCTAAAGCCTTGATGACGCCGCGACGAACCGACCCAATTTCAAATCGATAAAATAACATACAATTCACCACATGTAACTAAAGTATTATTTTAAATACGGATTAACGAGGGTTCCTAATGTGGTAGACTACGATGTAATAGTAGCCGGGGGTGGCCTAACTGGAACTATTGCAGCTCAGGCAATTGCTCATTATTCAAATCAAAATTTGAAAATTCTTTCAATTGATAGAAATTCTGAGATGTATCCTGGTAGAAAATCATTATCAGGATGGACCTGCGGAGATGCCTGCTCAAAAGAAGCAGTTGATTACATGACTAAAAGAATCAAGGTTCAGTGGACACGACCAGAAATTGAACATGATGTAAAGGGGGTTATGGCATTTTCTCCAGATAAACAAACGGCCATTCCGTTTGATGGTGCAGGATATATGCTAAACCGCCAGAAATTACCAGAGATACAAAACCAACGAGCAAAAAAAATGGGAGTGGATTTTGATTTTGAAATTAATCTTACAGGTTTAATCTATGATGACCAACAAGTAGTGGGAGTTCAGGGAATTGATAATAAAACCAAATTACCTTACAAAAAAACTGCAAAAATTGTAGTTGATGCAACCGGAGTAACATCGATGCTTCGAAATACTCTGAAGAATTCCACCAAGGTTGAGAAAAGAATCGATAGACGAGACTTGGAATCTACTGGAAGATACATTATGTATTTTGAACCAGAAAAAAAAGAATTAACAGAATTTGATCCAAATTATTGTATTATTCACCTAGATCAAGATATCGCGCCAGGAGGATATGGTTGGGTTTTCCCAAAAGGGGAAAAGAAGGTCAACATTGGTTTAGGAGTTGAAAAGACATTACTAGAGAAAAGAAACATCAGGTTGGGTAAAAAAGACAACGTCCAGACATTAATGGATGAATACCTACAGAGAAATCAAGTAATTAAAAATGCAAAGTTGTCACAAGATCCTGAAGACATTAATAATAATTCAGGGATTTTTCAAGTTTCAGTAAGAAGACAGAATGATTGCATGGTATCAGGTGGATACATGATGGTTGGTGATTCTGCTTGGATGCCAAAACCAATTGATGCAGGTGGAATTGGTCCTGCACTTATTGCTGGAACCATTATTGGAAATAATGTAGTACAAGCAATTGAGCAAAACGATGTTTCAGAAAAAAATCTTTGGCAGTATAATCTTGATTTCATAAAGGAATACGGTTACAAGACTGCGGGTTTGGAACTTTTTAGAAGGCTTGTTCAAACATTAACAAATGAGCAAATTAGTTATGGAATGAAACACTTTTTGGGAAATCTTGATGTAGAATCAATTAGCAAAGGGGAACATCCTGACTTTTCAGGATTAGGAAAAATTGGAATGATCATCAGAGGAATAATGAATAAAACAGTAGCAGAAGGGCTAAAATATACATCTGGGAAAAATCAATGGTTAGTTGAGCACTATTACAATTATCCAAAAGATCCATCAGGATTTGAAGAATGGAATAAATCATTGCACAAAACACTAGATGAATCTTTTGCAAAAATAGAATCATTTGGAAATTAGATCTAAAATTAAATATTGTAGATAACAACTGATGTTTACTTGTCAGATTTGTCGTATCTTGATTGGAACAATTCGATTCAGATATTAAACAAAGCATACGATTCAGGCATTTTTGTTATCATTATAGGTCCAAAGGGTACTGGAAAGACATCTTTGGTAAGAGATTTTGCAAAAATCAAAGGTAAGAAACTCGAATCAATTAATTTTAGTCTTAGAACCAGAGAGAGTCATTTGGTAGGAACCAAAACTCTAACAGATGGAACTGTTAGCTTTGATGAAGGTCTTTTAGTAAAATCAATGAGAGAAGGAAGTCTGCTATATCTTGATGAAATTAATTCTGCAGAAGCTGATGTGTTATTGAGGTTAGATGAGGCACTTGATGATAGAAGACAAATTGTATTAAAAGAATCAGTAGGGGAAATAATCAAGGCAAAAGAAGATTGGTTTGTGATTGCAACAGTTAATCCTTTATCACATAGTGGCACAAAAGAACTTCCACCACAATTGCTAAGCAGGTTTCCAGTTAGAATTAGTTTAGAGTATCCACCTGAAGATATAGAGTTGTCAATTGTAAAAAAATATGTTTCAGAAAACCACGTACCAGAAATTATTCAAGGAATAAAGCTTGCAAATATACTTCGACAAGCTGCTGCTGTTGAGGAATTATTTTATTCTCCAAGCCTAAGGGAGACAATAGCGTTTGGAAAATTATTAGACAATGAAATGTCTGCAAAAGAAGCTGCTACCATAGTTTTTGGAAATGTATACACACAATGGGGAAATATAGAACATCAGAAGGTA
>JAOTVS010000049.1 GCA_029863275.1 Candidatus Nitrosopumilus sp. | reverse complement strand
GCATTGTTTCCGGGAACAAAAATTAGACTTCGAAAAAGCTGTGTCATTAAATGACTATGCGCCCTCTGGCTTCATTAAGATTTTGCCAAAGAGACCTTTTCCAGTCAGCATCTTTGTGTGAGCTTCTGCTGCTTGCTCAAATGAATATACAGAATCAATTGCTGATTTAATTTTTCCTTGACCCATCCAGTAAAGACCTTGATCAAGTTCTGCTTTTGTTCCTTGAGTTGAACCTAAGACGTTAATTCCTTTGAAGAATATGTGTCTAAGATCTATTTGTGCGTCATAACCTGTTGTAGCACCACATGAGACAAGAGATGCACCATATTTGAGTAGTGTTAGTTGCTTGTTGAAGTGAGTTTGACCAATATGATCAAATGCAATATCAATTCCAGGTGCTTCACCTTTTGTTTTTGCAATTTCTTTTGTAATGGCTCTTACCTCTTTATGCCAATCTTCTTTTCTGTGGTCAACTGCATAGTCGGCACCAAGTTCACGACACTTGTCTAGTTTGTCTGGACTTGCAGTTGCAATCACATCACAGTTGTATAATTTGGCAATTTGTATACCAAAAGAACCTACACCGGAGCCTCCACCCATAATAAGGACGGTTTGTCCTGGAATGATTTTGGCTCTTCCAACTAACATGTGCCATGACGTTAAAAGAGTCATGGATGCAGCAGCTGCTTCATCATAAGATACATTTTCAGGAATTTTTGAAACGTTTACTTCTGGAAGATGAATCTGTTCACTATATGCTCCCCAAAGAGGACCAGTTTGAAATCCCCAAACTTGTCTTTTAATACAATCAAATTCTCTTCCATCAGTACATGCTTTACAAACTCGGCAAGCAAGATTTGAGTGAGATACAACTCTATCACCTACCTTGAAATTTTGTACATTTTCACCGACTGCAATTACATCTCCTGCTACGTCGGATCCTGAAACATGAGGTAAAGGAACAGGAACTGGTTGCCCTCTCATTCCCCAAATATCATTATAATTTAAAGCGGATGCTTTGTTTGTGAAGATAACTTCATCTGGTTTTGGTTTAGGTTCATCAATATCCTTGACTTTGAGGATTTTTGAATAATTATCATCTGGTGCATATTCGTCGTAAACTACTGCTTTCATGAGTACTAAGATTTCATACCCATAATTATATTTTTTCTGGAATTATCTACGATTTATCTTAAAATCTCGTTTTGGTTGCTGAATTGATAACAATATTTGTTTAAGCTGATCGTCAGTTAGAGGAGATCGTATTTTTCCTTGAGATGCCATTCCAATAAGATATTGCTCAATGTGATTTGATAATTCAGGTTTTACCATTTTGATATTATTTAATCGCAATCTAGCTTCTGATGAAAGAACTTGTTTTAAGATATTCTCTTTTTGTGCATTAAATTCTTCTTCATTTAGGGGTCTTTCTTGTGATTCATCAGAATCAGGAAAACTCATTTTATATCTAAGAATAAATTTTTAATTTTGGATTTTCAGTAATTAGCTCTTTTAGAATTTCTGTAGATAATCTATCAAGTTTTTGCATTCCTTGTTTGGAAATTACACGTCCTTTCTTTTCAATTTTTTCAACATAACCTAATTTCTCTAAACCTTGAATTGCATTTCGAATTATTGCACCACCGGCGTCTTTGTGATGTGCCATTCCATAACCTGATGGTTTTCCACCACCGTAAACATTTCTTAATTCATTGGTTCCAACTGGACCTTTAAGGTAAATTTTTCTCATAATTGATGCACATCGAGTATGCCACCAATCTCTATTTTGAGGAGGTTTATCTGCATGAGCACCTGTTTTTACAAATGAAGCCCAAGTAGGTGCTGGAATATCTTCATTTTTTAAAACCTCAGCTAGTCTACTAATCAATACATCTGCTGGTACGTCATACACTTTTGCCATAAAGTAAAAAATTCTGGAATCGTCTTATAAATCATTGAGGCATTTAGAATGGTTTCTTAAGAATTCTCAAGCGTAAATTCAATAGATCGAGGACTTATTTTTCTTCAGGTTCTTTTGCCTTTTCTCTAACACTTTTCATAACACAAAATTTTTTTAAAGTATTCAATATTCCCATGAAATTCCTAAATTTTGATTGAACTTAAGGGTATTGAAAATCAAAAAGTGATGTCCTACACTGCCTTCAAAATTATGTTGAAATTATTTTACGGTAAACATGTCCACAGAAATTACAAGAAATTCTAATAGATTTTACAGAGGATCGACCTAATCTAATTTTTGAGTTTATTCCAGGCGCAATAAATGATTTACATTTCTTACAAAACACAATTCGAAGATCATATGGCATTCGAATATTATATTTTGTACCAATTCTGCGGGCCAGTTTTCCATATTTTTCGGATAAATCAGGATTTGTTCTGGCATTTGAAATTGCTTGGTTTACTAGAATCTCCATTCTTTCAAGGGCAATTTTCCTAACTGTTGGATTCACATTTCTGAACTAACAAGACAGCTAAAAATTGATTCGTTTTTGAAAAAAATGCAGTCAGCGGGATTCGAACCCGCGTCACAGGGTTGGAAACCCCGAATACTAACCAGGCTATACTATGACTGCACAAAGAAGAAAACAAAATTTCCTACATAAAAATGGTTTTTTCATACTCATAGAGCATTCGCGCCACTACAACATGAGCCTCTAAAGATGAATCATTAATCGAAATTAATTGATCGATTTTATTTTGAGTAGAATCTGAAAAGTGTCCCTTTTGAAATCCACCAATAACCAAACAACAATTATCAGTCATTTCAGAGACAGTATTTTCAAATGAGTGTTTTTCACCATTTCTGGAGAATCCAATAATTTTTGAGGGTTTGATTTCATCGATTAATTCTAAAAAGGATTTGTCTTTGATTTCTAATAACACATTTCCGTATGATTCAATGGTTTTTTCTAAAAATAATTTTTCAATCAAGCCTTCAAATCTGTGATAGGATTTTGGAATATTTACAATGTCACCAAAATAAATTACTTTGTCATTAATTGTGTGAATGTAAATTTTGATCTTATTTTTTTTATACAATGGAATTGTTGTTGCCTCTAAAATACAAAAATGAACCAAATCTGGTCTGCCTCGTTTAATTTCATTTTTTATTCCCTTCATTGCAGCATAATGCCATGAATTATCAAGTAGAATTTCAGATGGGTTTTTTTTTAGTTTCTGTGCATGTGAAATAACTGAATTATGCTTTTGTAAATTATCTGGAACCAGTTCCAATGCAGATTCTGCTAAAATTAGAGAAATCATTAGTTTAGCATTTCAATTAGAGTTTTAAATTCATTCCAACCAGTCTTTGGATTTCCATTTACATCTTTTAATCCAGAGCTACAAAGGTAATGATTTAATCTCTCAATTACAAATTCACTACTTCCCAAACCAGAACCACCTCCTATATCGATACTGGTATCTCCAATATCTTGCTGCTCTGTAACACAGGTCCCCTCAGGTCTATCATATTGTCGGTACCATGTTAGAAATTCAATTTCTGATTCATTTTCAGAATAAAATTCAAATGATTTTTCCAAAAATTCTTTTTGAGTAGTTTCACTTCCACCTACAAAATCAGAAGTTGCCCAACTTAGCTCAAAAAAGGCAATTTTTTTGCCTTGAGCAAGCTCAATTGATTTTCCAAGATCTTCTTTTGCCTGAACTGGAGTTTTTACAATATCATTTAAGCTATCAACTGGAAAGTATGAAAATGCAATAAAATCACCAACTGCCAATTCATTAACAATATGTCCTAAATCCTTGTTTAACACTTGATGTAATGCAAAAGAATTTCCGAATTTTACATTAGGATGTTTTTCTTTTAGTTTTTCATATACTTTAGAGAATAGTTCCTTATATACGGAAATATTTTGTTCATCATAACGAAATTGAGATTCTGTATCACCTGCAATAATTACAGTATCTACGATATGGTATCGGGATAAAATTTCATCCAGAGTATTTACCAGTCTTTCCTCACCAATTGCGTTGAGTGATGGCTTTCCAATCCAATCAGGAAATGGACCTAGTGTTTCTCCATTAATTACTGAAAAGAAGAGAGTTACTTTGAGATCATTTTTTTCATTTAATCCCATCATAATATCTGATTGGCTCCAATCAAATTCTCCTCGGACAGGCTCAATTAAATTCCAAAATAAGTAGACATTACTTCTACCGATTCCTGTCGATGCTGCATCAGAATAGATTTCATCGACTTGTTTTAGAGATACATCTTGATTAGGCGAATTAATTACAAGTCCAATTTTTTCATTAGAACTTTGAGGAGTTTTAATATCAAGGCTAGCTAAGGAAACGCCTACAACTATTACTGCAATAACTACTGCTATGCCTACAGTAACTCCTAGAATTTTTTTATTCATAAGAGATCAAAAAATGATCGTCAGTAAAAAAGTTGTTACATGTTTCGAATCTATTTGTCAGTTTTTTCGACTAGATAATTTTTAGGGCGTTATTGGTTTTTATTAGATTAATAACGAGGAAAAATAATTATAATAATATCGTGATCACACGCGTCCTGAGCTGGAAGCATTATACCTGAAGGAAACAGGTATTCTGCCTTTTTTCGCGTGATTTCACGCTTACCCTTTTGTCAATTGGCAACTACTTCTGTCTGGTCGGCAGTTATTGCCTCCCTGCAAAGCAGGTCCCTGATAATTAGATAAGTAAAATTTTAGGTCATCCTGAAGTACAACCACTGTATCCACATTCAATGCAGATACTGCAACCCTCTACAAAGACCAAATTGTTCTTACATGTAGGACATAGCCTGTCTTCTGATACTTCTTCAGGTCTTTGGGGCTCTGATGAGATTTCTTCATCATGAACTTTGATTTCCAACGATGCATTTACCTGAGTTTTGATGTATGGATTTGTGATATTGTCAGTAACATATTGTGTAATGTGTTGACTTGGAGTTACATCAAATGTTTTTTGTGCATTTTCACTGGTCATGTGAAGTACTTGTTTATGTCTAGAGCCATCACGATATACAGTGATTCCCTTTAGGCCCAGTTCATGTGCCAATAGATATGCAGACTTTACATCCTCTGCAGTAACGTCATATGGCATGTTAATGGTCTTGGCAATTGCATTTCCAATCCAGTTTTGCCAAACGCCTTGAGCCATAAGATGATCAGCCCAATGGATATCCATTGCAGTAACAAAGACGTCTTGCATCCATTGTGGAATTTCATCTAGTCCCTTCAAAGATCCATAATTGTCTGCAATTTTTGCAAGGATTTCATCATTGTATAATCCATTTTCCTTGAGGGTTTGTTCAACTATCTTGTTTGTGTAAAAGAATCTGCCCACAGTTACTCTTTTCTCAAACACTAGTGCAAATGCAGGTTCCATTCCGTTTGAACAATCAGCAATCATGGACAATGTTCCAGTTGGTGCCACCGTAGTAGTCAATACATTTCTAATTCCGTACTTTTGGATTTTCTCAATTAAAGCATCCCATTCATACGAGTGTGTCTCCTTTGGTTTTTCATAGTATCCAGCAATTGGAATTTTACCTTCTGGATATTCTGTTTTAGCACACAATGGGAATTCTCCACGAGACTTTGCAAGTGCAACACTTTCCTCCATTGAATAGTATGTTAGTGCTTCAGATAGTTTTGATTGAAGATCATATCCTTCAGGAGAATTGTATGGAATCTTTAATTTGTATAATAGATCTGCAACACCCATTACACCTAATCCAATTCTACGAGATTCTTTTGATGCCACATCAATTTCCTCTACAGGGTAATTGTTGACATCAATAATGTTATCCAAGAATCTTGTCGTCTTTCTGATTGTCTCTTCATATCTTTGCCAATCAAATTCATATTCACCATCAGCTTTTCTTTTTACAAGATTCACCAGATTGATAGAGCCCAGATTGCATGATTCGTATGGATAAAGACTTTGTTCACCACATGGATTAGTAGCCCTTAACGGAGCTTGTCTTGCTTTAGCAAATACATTATACTTGTTAATTTGATCAAAAAAGATCAAACCTGGTTCTGCACTCTTCCATGCAGACAATGCTATCAAATCAATTAACTGGTGTGAATTGATTTCTTTTACTGGTTTTTTATCTCTTGGACTACGTAACATATAGTTTCCATCCTCTGAATTTACAAGAGAATTCCAAAAGTCTTCCCATATTCCAACACTGACGTTAAAGTTCTCAAGAACTCCAGGCTGTGTTTTATTGGTAATGAATTTTTCAACATCTGGGTGCCAGGATTCGATTATTCCCATGTTTGCACCTCTCCTCTTTCCACCCTGTTTTACAACTTCAGTTACGGTGTTTATGATATTCATAAAAGATACTGGTCCTGAGGCTACACCTGATGTTGAGGCAACAATATCTCCTTCTTCTCTAAGGTCAGAGTAATTGATTCCAACTCCTCCTCCAGATTTGAAAATTAATGCTGCATCAGATGTGGATTTCATGATTTGCTCCATTCCATCTTCCATTCCAAGGACAAAACATGCTGAGAGTTGTCCCAATCTGCCACCGGCATTCATCATTGTTGGTGAATTTGGAAGAAAGTCCTGAGATGTCATCAATTCAAGGTATTCTGTAATTCTATCTGCATAAGAATCCAGTTTCTTTGCTGCAATCAAAGTAATTAATTCCTTAAAGCTTACTTTCATCTGACCGCTTTTTGCAAGAGTGATGTAGTGATTTATCAAGGATCGAAAATGCCACTTGTTAAGAAAGTATTCTCCAATTTTGAATTTATAATCAAAGTTATCTAGTTTTTCAAGATAACTTTTTGCCTCTTCAATATTTTGAGTACTGTTTCCTGATTTTTCAAAGACTTGAGGATCATATAGTATATCACCTGTCCCCACCAAAATTGCAACTCTCTCAAACATTTGTGTAGGTGTCTCAGTTATCTCATTTTTTCCATTTCTAAAAAGATATCTAGATGCTAAAACTCTAAGACAGTTTAGATCAAATTTCTTAGAGACTGGATCCAAAACCTTGGCATTTAAGACCTTCATTTTTTCATCTCTTAATTTTCTTCTCTCGTGTCTGTAAACGATGTATGCTTTTGCAATATCGCTGTTACCACAATCAATTAAAGTAGATTCTACAATATCTTGAATATCCTCAACACTAGGTGCTCTTGTGTTGGTAAAACCTTGCTCAACTAATTTTTGTACAACTTTATTTGCTAGTTGATCTGCTAGTCCACGATCGGCTTTAGATGTGGCTGCTAATGCTTTAAAGATAGCATTTGAAATTTTAGCTTCATTGAAAGCCGCAACTACGCCACTGCGCTTACGGATCTCATTGATCGTACTTTCTATTTGTGAATTATCCAATTATAATATCCCCACGTGTGTAGGAAACATGTGGATATAACTTGTGTGCTCGAAAAATTTTGATCTTGTCCCCTTTACTTGTCAATTTTTTTAACACCGGTACTATGAAGTTCATACCGGCACAACTTATTCAGCGTGGAGATGATCCAATAATTATAAATAATCAAATTTTTTGGTAGAACGATTCTAAGTTTTGAAGTTACGAAATTCAGACTATGTATGGTGACTTACACTTAGGACACTTGTCTGTAATTGGTTCATCCTTAAAACCACACTCACCACAGATTGCGATGCTTTGTATTGGTTTGAAGGAATTCGTCAACTCTGCAGTCTTTTCTATTGATTTTTTGATATCCCCAATTTTTGCATCAGGAGTGATTTGTAAAATAACTGATAAACCGCCATTTAGGATTTTTGAAAATTTGTTACATTCTATGATTTCTTCACTTTTGTTAGTATATGTGCTAACTTCATTTGCGTTTAGGACTATGCCTTGGGAATAAGAATCAGAATCTACAACATTTAGGGCTGAGTTTTTACCATATTTTTCTCCATCAAGGCTGGCAAATCGTATTGATCCATCAGTTTCAGTCATGGATATATAGACTGGATCGCCTATTTCTTTACCTTTTTTTGCACCAACATCTACTGCAGTCTCTATAACTTTATGGAGTATTGCTCTTCCTTCTTTGTTGTCCTTGAAACCCAAGATGTTAAAGACTGCCTCTTTTAGGCCAACTAGATTGATGACAAGTGAAACGGAACTTCTTTGCATATATTGTGTGTTTTTTGCAAGGATTGGATTCAATCCTCTTCGTGTAAGATCAGAGATGTCTTTTTTTCTTAACGCCATAGATGATAACGCAGGTTTCATAAGTAGTGCAAGTCTTGCTCTAAAGTAAGTTTCATCTTTGTTTGATTCAAATGCAAGCCTTGGAAGGTTAATTGAAACAGATTGTAAATTAATTGCAAGTGGTCCTGTATTTTTAGTTGTTCCGTTTGTAATTCCATAACTTGAAATTTGATCTTTTGCAAAGGTAATTTTTCCTCCAATTGAAATTATTTTTGCTATTTGCTCTGAAACATCAGAAACCTTTCCTTTCGAAAAATCAATAATTAATCCAATTTTTGGAATGGGTGTTATTTTTGTATAATTTTCATATGCATTTAGTATTGCATTAATGATTTTAGTATCAGAGCCTAAGGCAATTCTGATAGAAATGTTGGTATTTGTTTTGTTGTAATTTGGAGTTGTAGATGCTGTAGCAAAAGCATTTGATATTTTTTGTTCTAGTTCACTGATGTTCTTTGAGTGTTTACTAAACAATGAAACAAGTCCATCAAGAACAATTTCTTGTGAGGCTTCTTTTGATAGCAATGAAATGATTATAGACAATGAAGATGTAACATCATCAAGTGATTTTGAGGATGGAACTCTTGACACATCAAGATATTTTCCACCAAGAATAATTCCGTCATCGATAAGTTCTTTTACGTTTACAAAAATTGTGTCTGGAATCATTGACCATATCCCAGGATTTGTAATGTGTAAATCACCAGAAAGATGTGAATCAGCAACGTCTTTTGGAAGCACATTAGTTAGAAGGTGCTCGGCAAATACTCGCTGACCAGTATTAAATAACAAGCCATCGGCTCCATTTCCTACATTTTCAAGGTTTGATAGCATTTCTTGGATATCAAAAACAGGAAGACCTAGGCGTGCGAGTTTATTTCTATATTCTTCATGACCGTGCTCTAAAAGAACGGAATTGACCATTTCTCTTATTAAAGAGCCAGTCAAATAGGTGGTTTGATATTTGTAGATTCGATTTTCAACTTCTTCAGTAATTTTTTGGGCAAGCTCTAATGGAAGACTACCTTCTCGAACCAAAGATTGAATAATTTTGTGGGAGTTAAATTCCTCA
>JAOTVS010000102.1 GCA_029863275.1 Candidatus Nitrosopumilus sp. | reverse complement strand
GACTGACTGAGGTAGTATTGGAAAGAACTTTTGATCTAGAAAAGGCAAGAAACCTGATCTTAAAGGAGAATCTAGATGTTTCAATATCTGATAGCCAATATGCGTATCACATTAACTCTAGTGGAATAGATAAGGGTACAGGGTTTAGGGAAATAATGCGGAGACTTTCGATTTCTACAAAAGACGTAATTGCAATAGGTGACAGCTCCACTGATATTCCTTTATTTAAGATCGCAAAAACAAGTATTGCATTGGGAAATTCATTTGAAAATGTAAAAAATCAAGCAACTATGACAGTCTCAGGTAAATCCGGCTACGGAGTAATTGAAGCGTTAGATAAATTAGCTCCTAAAATATCGAGAGTATAAAATTGACATTCAAATCTATTCTTGATGAAATTGAAAATAATTTACAAAAAATTATCCTTGATCTAAAACTTCCTGAAGTTTTGTTTACTGTAGAGCCTGCCAAACCAGGATTTGGAGATGTAAGCTCAAACATTTCTTTTTTATTGGCAAAAGATATGAAAAAAAGCCCACAAGAAATTTCTAAAATAATATCTGAAAAATATTCTCAATTTTACCATACTCTGGTCTTAAAAGCAGAATCACACCCTTCAGGATATCTTAACTTTTTTGGAAACTGGGAAAAATTAAATCAATTAATATTATCAGAATCTTATTTAGATGAATTTGGTTCTGTGGATTTAGGAAAAAATTCTACAATAGTAGTTGAACACACTAGTGTGAATCCAAATAAAGCTCTTCATATTGGACATATAAGAAACATCATCATTGGAGATACTGTTTCTAGAATACTTGAAAAATCAAACTATAACGTTAATGTTCTAAATTATGTGGATGACTCGGGGCTTCAGGTTGCTGATCTATTAGTGGGGTTTAGACACCTTGGAATTTCACAAAATCCACCAAAGGGGAAAAAATTTGATCATTATTGTGGTGACGATGTGTATGTAAAAACAACTGAAAAATATGAAATTGACTCTAGTATGGATGATATTCGGAGAAGTGTTCTCAAAGAACTAGAGGATCCTAATTCTGAAACCGCTCAATTTGCAGATAATATTACTGGAAAAGTACTTGAAAATCAGCTGGAAACCTGTTGGAACCTAGGCGTCACTTATGACTGCCTAAATTACGAATCTCAAATCATCCGCTCTGGGTTATGGCGACAAATATTTGAAAAACTTCAGGATATGAAATTAATTGAGTTTGAAAAAGAAGGGAAAAACTTTGGATGTTGGGTAATTCGAGGCGAAGGAAAAGAAGAAGACAAGGTAATTGTACGAAGCAATGGTACTGCTACATACATTGCCAAAGATATCCCATATGCTGCCTGGAAACTAGGGTTATTGGAGGATTCTTTCAACTATAAAAAATACAAAAAAACGCAACCAGGAAATCGCACTCTTTGGCAAACAACACTTGAAAATTCAAGTTACCCCAAACAAAATTTTACAGGCAATAAGGTAATTACTGTAATTGATTCAAGACAAGCAAGATTACAAAAAATAATTACTATACTTATGGCAAAATTCAAGTCTATGCCAGATGCATATGTTCATTTGGGATATGAATCAGTAACTCTTAGTCCAGAGACTGCACAAACATTAGGATTTGACACAGATGGAAAGCAAGCTCAAATGTCTGGAAGAAAGGGACTCTATGTAAATGCAGATTGTGTTTATGATTTATTAAAAAATAAAACTATTGAGGAGACAGCAAAACGCCATCCTGAGATGAATTCCTCCGAAATAGAAACAACTGCACACCAAATCTCAGTTGGAGTTTTACGATATGAAATGATAAAACAAGATCTTGATAAAATCATTACATTTGATCTTACAAAATCTCTTAGCCTGGAAGGAGATACTGCACCATACATACAATATACACATGCAAGGGCTACTAGAATCATTGAAAAATCAAAACAAAATCCTTCAATAGATGTTGACTTTTCGCTATTAATTGATCCTAATGAAACTGCTCTTGTGAAAACTATTGGTTTGTTTGATCTTCAAGTGACAGATGCTGCACGAAATCTATCTCCAAAGGTAATTTCGAGA
>JAOTVS010000014.1 GCA_029863275.1 Candidatus Nitrosopumilus sp. | reverse complement strand
GTCAATTCCATTACAGGAGTATGAAATTTTTGTAGATCCAATAATTGACAAGCAGAATCTATTTGATATTGGTCGGGTTACAATTCAAAATACTGGCTCAAAACCGCTAACAAACATTCATGTTAATTTTGGAGATGGTGATACGCTAGATCTTAAAATTCTAGAACCAGGTGATAAAATTCTTCTTTCTCCCCCTTCAGATAACTCTATGGAATTTGTAATGGTAAGTGCAGATAATGAAATTTTTTCAAGCAAAGAATACAGAACTCCGCCAAAAATGGTTGGAATGATGGGCTCTTAATAACATCCGAGCAATTAAATCAAATGGGCTTTGAGGATTTTTAATGAAATTTCTTACATCAGGTAAAGTAAAAGATCTATATGAATACAATGAAGATACTCTGGTTTTCAAATTTTCAGATAGAGTCTCAGCCTTTGATGTGAAATTCAAGGAAAATATTCCCAAGAAAGGAGAAGTGCTATGTAAATTTGCTGAATTTTGGTTCAATGAATTACAAATAGATAACCACTTTGTAAAAAGACTATCAGATTCTGAAATACTTGTAAAAAAGATGACCATGCTTCCTATTGAATGTGTGGTCCGAGGTTATTTCTACGGCAGTCTTGTTAGTAGGTGGGAAAATCATCTAGTCCAACTACCGCAAGAAACTGATACAACACTTGCGGCAAAATTACCTGAACCAATTTTTGATCCTACTACAAAATCAGAACATGATATTCCAATAAATAAAGTCAAGGCCATTGAAATGAAACTAGTAACTGAAGAACAATACTGTTGGCTTGAAAAAAAATCTATTGACATTTACAAAAAGATGACGGAAATAGCTGATGCTGCAGGTTTTATTTTGGCTGACTTGAAGCTAGAATTTGGAATTTTGGATGGAAAAATTACATTGGGTGATTCTATTGGGCCTGATGAGTATAGATTATGGTCAAAAAACAACTATGCTTCTGGAAAAATTCAAGAGGCGTATGACAAACAACTACTTCGTGATTGGTTGACTGCTAACGGATATCAAAAACAATTTGAGGATGCACGAAATGCAGGAAAAGAACCTATTGCCCCTCCAATACCTGACAAAATAATCCAAAAAATGACTGACCGATATGTGACAGCGTTTGAGCGATTAACTGGTCATTCCCTCTAAATTTCTTAATTCTTTACTGTTTGTTGACTGGGAGCTAATGTTTAACTCGAATTTAATTTTAAGACATTCTTGCAGGTCCATCAACATATCCTGATTTAGACCATTTTTTGACATATGTTATTCAAATTGGTTATTTTTCATATTTCCAATAATTTTTAACGCTGTTACAATATTGACTCCATCAATATCATATTCATTGTAATGCTAACAATAAATCTAATAACAATACAATAATTATGATATTGGAATTCTATTTATTATAACAATTCAATAATTATAATAGTGGATAAAAATTAATGCGATTAGACAAAAAAATATGATACAAGGATCTTTTAGATCAGAATTAGAGGCTATTTTGTATGTCTACATTATTAGAAAAACCAATCAAAGTAAATAGAATTGTTACCACAAGTATGGAGCATGCACGTGCAATAGAAGACCCGTTACGTGCAAAAATTATGGAAATTTTATACCAGCATTCATTGTCAGCCGAACAAATTTGTAGCGAATTAAAAAAGACAGGATACAAAAAAGCATTAACAACTGTAAGACACCATTTAGAAATTCTAAAAAATTCTGGTTTGGTGGAAATTGTTAGAATTGAAGAATCTCGCGGTGCAATCACAAAATTTTACAGTACATCGACAAAACTTTTGGGATATCAAGCCCCAGATGATTTTGATTTAAAATACTCTAAAGTAATAGATAGCACTTCGATTAAAATTGAGAAAATTCTAAAAAATTTAGTTCCAAAAACTACCAAATTAAAAAAGGGTAAAACAAAAGATCCTGTAGATTATTCCCAGTATTTAGTGATGGAGATTATGAATAGAGCTGTGACTAATATATTAGAAAAAGAAGAAAAATAACTGCTTTAATTTAATTCCCCTTATTTTTCAACATGGTATGATTATTATCTAATGGGATTTTAAATTAATTATATGGATGAAAAAGTTGTTAAATTATTTCAAGATAAAAATTTGGTATTTATTGCAACTATAATGAAAGATGGATCTCCTCAATTATCCCCTGTTTGGGCAAACTATGAGGATGGATACATTTTGATAAATACAGCTGAAGGTAGAATCAAACACAAAAACATTCTAAGTGATCCACGTGTTGCAGTATCTGTTGTTTCAAATGATAATCCTCTTGACATGACGACCATCAGGGGAAAAGTAATTGAAGTGATCCCAGATTATGATTATAAACATGCCGACAAACTCACTTGGAAATATCTTGCTCGTTCACACTATCCTTTCAAACGTGAAAATGAAAAACGAATTATCCTTAAGATAAAACCTTCACATGTTTTTGTCTTGCCTGAAATGAAAATGGATGACTAGAAAATTATTATATTTCTAAATTCGAATTTAGAAATATTTTTTTTAAACAAAAAAAAATTATAGAAAAAAGTTAGTAAAAGCAGCTTATCGTCTTCTTGCTGCTCTTCTTTTTGGAGCTGCTCTTTTAGCTGCAGTTCTTCTAGGAGCTGCTCTTCTTTTTGGAGCTGCTCTTTTAGCTGCAGTTCTTCTAGGAGCTGCTCTTTTAGCTGCAGTTCTTCTAGGAGCTGCTCTTCTTTTTGGAGCTGCTTTTCTAGTAGCTACTGCTTTCTTGGCTGCACGACTTCGCTTTCTTTTAGCTGCGGCTTTAGCTGCGGCTTCTGCTTTTAGTGCTGCATTTCTTTTTCTCGTACGAGCTGCCTTTATTGCGGCTGCTGCACGTGATGCTTTAGTGGATGCCATTACTAAACGGGGCTATTCGTTGCGGTTATATGGTTAAAGTCACACATTATTGCCTCAATATTAGGAAATATTGACAATATTTTTTGCTAAAATTTTATTTTTTTTGCGATCAGCAATTTGTAATACAGATCATTGCAGTATCAACTGTTGATTGCTCTTTTAATGGGCGAATAACAATATGATATTTTTCTTGTTCATCATATGGAACATCAAACTGTGTAGTCCAACTGGTTGGTTTTCCAGGATCAAATTTGTGATTGAGTAGATCTTTTTCAGAAAATCCTCCGTAAACTGCTTCATACTTTTTATCATTTTCATCAACAAGATAAAATTGACCTCCTGATATTCTAGTAGACTCTTGACTAATATTCTCCGCATCTATCAGGATCTTCACAAAGGTGTTCTCAGGTTGGGTTTCTTTGTTTCCTGAATTGGTTCCATCAAATGTTATAAAATACTGCACGGGGCCAACTATCACTGCTTCTCCAGCATTTACTGTGATGAAATTTGTTTGATATTGGGTATATGTATACAAGGCAGCTGCCATTGAAATTACTATTGCTGCAATTACAATAACTAGTCCAATTCCTGCCAATACTGATTTTTGATAAATTTAGTATATAGTCTATGCGTAACGAAAAGGAACTTTTCTCATTTTGGGTATGTATTTGCTCAAAAAAGGGGAAGGGGATTTAGAATAAACAGCATGATGAAAACATGTAAAGAGTATGTACTTTGTATGTACTGAATATACTGTAAAATAAGAGAAATTTTTTGCAAAATACACTTGGAGAAAAAGTACACACGGAAAGATTACATGAAAATTGCAGTGATTGTGGCAATAATTGCAGTTCCATTAATAATTGCGTATGGGGCTGCAGGCTACTTTGAGGAAAATGGTACAAAATTCTGGTCTGGCTGGGATTGTGGGCAGATGACTGAATTTGCGATGACTCTAGAATTTACCAAAATAACTGATGAGCAGCAAATGCAGTATAATATGGATATGACATCCTGCTTTGAACCACGATAATTGTTGCATTTGGGCAAACACATCATTATGTAATGTTTTGTTGTAGGATTTTTGATCAAAAGCAAGGCGGTTTTTTGCTGCTTTGACTTTGGTCGAATAGGTGTCTGCATTTGTCGTAATTTTGGTGTGACAGTAAGAAAATCTTAAATGATGGATTTTATTGAATTGTACCAATGAATACAAAGACTATCTCGGGAATTTCATTAGCTGCACTTTTCGCAGTCTCAATGATTTCTACAGGCGCATATGCCGCAGTAGCTGATATGTTAGATATCAAAGAAGCATCTTCAGATGGAGAAACACATTCCATGCAAGTTGCAGAAAGACTTCAACATATCAATTCTAAAGAAGCTCCTGATCTTGTGACCTTTTGGGCTTGGGTAATTGAAACCCCTGAAGATGCACCAGAAGGAACCGCTTTAGCAGTTGATGCAATTACAATACATCATAGAATAAACGATCAAGCAGCTTTCGATGCAGTTGCATGTCCTGATGATAAAAGTCCTCAATGTCAAGCAATTAGATCATCTCCTGTTCAGGGATTCCATCCTCACAGAGCATTCTTTGATGAAAATTTCTGTGTAATTGGTTTGGAAAGTCCCAAAGCAGATTTCAGAGTCTTTAAGGATACCCTACATCTTGAAGCATCTGACTTAGCCGGAGCAGCAGCTACCGGTACTATTGGTGATATGGGATTGGATGAGGATGAGGAACCAATTTGTCCAATTGCAAATCTTGGAATCACAGAATTGGTTGATGGACCTGTAGGTCTTCCATTTGTTGAGGGCCCATAACCCTACAACTTTTTTATTTTTTACCTAAATCCTGGGGTTTAGCTTTCACGCCTAGCTAAAAAAACTAGCAACTCTTTAGCTGGGACATCAAGGTGGTTTTGTGATTGCATGTACAGGATAGGCATAGGTGTTAAACCCCCCCCAAAAATCACCAATTCCAATAAAATCACATTATGCCTATTATGACTAAAATTCAAGGGGGGTTTAGCTTCTGTGCGTAAATTTGTTTTTTTCATGGGTTTGAATTTTTTTCATAATATCGAAAACTTGGCATAATTGAAATAATATTTCATTAATCAAATATCATTTTTCTGGAAACTAATAATGAAAGAAGGTATTAAAGTTCTATTATGAATACTACTGTTACCAAATACTTCCAAAAACCTGGTCCAAAAAATTAGAAATTAATTCAAAAAACCAGTCGCCTCCCTCTCTTAATGCCGAAAAAGCATTGGTTGCAGGTTCGAACGTTTTGTTAACATCCGTTTCATTGATAATGTTTTGTCCCTTTTCACTGAAATTAAAGTGAGGCATATTGGTCTGTAAAAAATATTCTTTCATTTGGACATTTTAGGCATTTTTTAGATTTTATAATTTGTATGTATTTAATGGAACACTAGGGAACTTGTGCCTATAATTTTTTAAAAGGTTTTTAAAAGAAATCTCGCAGTTTTTTCATGCATTTGTGAAACTCTATCTACTGCTTCAAAAAGAGTTTGCTGGTTAATGTCAATTTTATCATCCAAGATTACGTAAACTCCAATTTTCTGTTTTCCATCCTCTTCTATAATTTTATGAATGGCCTGAATAGAGTAACAATAATCTCCAATTTTTTTCTCAAACCTCTCCTTTTCCTCTTGGTTAAAGCCTAAAAATCTGGCAATTTGATTATTTTTCATAATTACCTTAGATCCGATTACAATAATGCCTGGTTGTTTTTTGGGTTCAAATATTTCTACTGGAACCCCTTCTTTTCCGGCATGTTTTACCATGATATGGAAAGAATTTTCTGAATTTTTAATAAATTCAAAAGAATGACTTTCATGAATCAACCATCTCTCTATACTGTCTTTCATCCTGTTACTACTCATACATTCCCTCTCTTATGGTACTATATTATCCTAAATTGATACTAAAGTTACAGTGCTCAATTTCTAATATTTCTAATTTCGAGTTTAGAAATACTATATATCTACAATAGTACTCTTGAACTTTTAAAATAAATCAAAACACCACTAGACATTGATGTTAAATCCTTGTTCAAATTCAGGAACCTGTGTTAATATCAAAATATTTAATATTAATCCAATTATTCCTAGAATAATTCCTAAATAAAGACAGTTTTTTGCCTTTTTAGGGTCATCTTGCCGTAAAATAAAAAAAGCGATAATCCCGCCAATTAATCCTAGAAATATTGGTAATAGAAACCAAAAATTACTTCTAGTTTTTTCTGGATACATAATATTTTCTATTTTAATTGGCAATAAAATATATTCTTATTTTAGTTAGAATTTTTTTTATGGATTTGGGTAATCTCTATTTCTACCGTTTCAAGAGGATCCTCGACCTGATTTCTTTTAATTGAAAACATTTTTGGTTTCTCAAAATCTTTTGTGCAGTCTGGACATGCATACACCAAGACTCTGTGTTCATTAGGGGCTTTTGGATTTGATAGCCTTGGATAATATACCAATCTTGCCCCGCAATCAACACAATATCTGTTAGCCCTTTTAATTCTGGCCAATGTAATCCTCCTGCATTATTTGTAATATGCGATCATCTATTAGATCTATCCAGTCTAATTGAGTACACTAAATTGTTGGATTCGATCTATGTTTCTAATTTCGAGTTTAGAAATATTATTAAATTTTAAAATAAAGAGGAAAATAAAATGTTTCAAATCTCGAATTTGGAAATATTAGGCGCCGCCCACCAGACTTGAACTGGCGACCGTCCGATTAACAGTCGGATGCTCTACCACGCTGAGCTAGGGCGGCAACATGTTTGTACCTTGGTAAAAGTGATTTAATCCTTGCTACGATTGAATTTAGATGGAGAACCTTAAATCGTCTTAATTGAACTTTGCAAAAAAATCTTTAATTTCAATTGAATAATTTTCAACCAGTTCAATTATCTCAAGATGTTCCTCCCCAGTGGGTTCTCTCTTGTGTATAATTTGGAAAGCACTGAGTGCTGATCCTACCATCTCACCTACAAAAAAACCACACAAAAAATCTCCTACACTTTTACAGTTCCATACTTGTCCAACTCTAGGAGATGCGCCAGATGCTTTGTACAAGTCTAACGTTTCTTTAATTAATTGTATAGTTTGTTGCTGAAATTCTGAATCTAAAGTCATGGGTGTTTTTTTCTCAATATATTAAAAAAACTATTTTTCAATACCTTTTTTCTTCTCATAGATATAAATTCCATCCAGGAAAACCCTATGATCTTTATTTTTTACTTTGGTTGTTAATGCTATATTTGCAGCAGTTTGAGTTATGTCTGTCCAAACTTCGCCGGTTAAAATAACATCTTCTCCTTTTGGAACTACTTTGGTATTACCAACAATGTGTGTTGTTCGAGGTGCTCTCTCCCCTTGGAAGTTTTCTATTGAAATAATTTTATCCTTTACCTTGACGGTAACAGGAAAATGGGCATAGACTACTTTCATTTTAATCGTGTATCCTTCGGTCAAACCTTCGAAAATATTTTTGATTAAGGAGCGTGCAGTATGCAATATAGAATAATCGCTTTTTCTTTTTCCTTGTGCTTTGAGCGTTATTTTGTCTTCATTGACTATAACATTTACCGGTATTTTTCTAAAGCTTTTAAATGTCATACCTAATGGACCATGAAATTGCATCATGTGTTTTTTCATTGTAATTTTAATTCCTTCAGGAATTTCTAAAATTTCTTGGAATTGATCTGGTTTAGTAGACATATCCGATTAAAAATCCTCCAAGTTCTTTTGATACTGCTTCATGATGTGACATAACTCCTTGATTAGTTGTAACTACTAACATGCCTCTATTGTATGCTGGTAGATATTGTTGTTCCCAAGAATTGTATGCGTCTTTTTTTACTTTAAATCTTGGTGAAATTGCTCCACATTTTGTAATTTTTGCTAATAATTTTATTTTAAATTTACCCCCTCTTTTATCATCTATATGTTCAAATTCTCCAATGTAACCATTTTTTTGTAAGGATTTAAGAACTTCAATTCCTAATTTTGAAGTTGGAAGAATAATGCAATCAGTATTTCTTCTTGCCTCATTATTGTAAAGGGTGACAAATAGATTGGCTAAGATGTTTGTTGCTGGCATTTTTATCACTGGTTTTTCCTAAATCCTAACGACACTGCTACTTCTCTGAAACATCGCCTGCACAACATAAGATCATATTTTTGAATAACTGCAGTATAATCTCCGCACCTTTTACACCATCTGGAACCCCTTCCAAAGTCATGTTTTTTTCTTCCTGTAAACTCATATGATCTATCTTTGGCCATTATGCTACGGTCACTCCAAACTCTTTGATTAGATAATCTTTTGCTTCATCAGATTTTATTACATGCTTTTTACCGACTCTAGCTTTGTGTTTACTTCTTACCCTGATGTTATATCCTGGACGTGCTAAGGTAACAGATATTCCTAAACCTAAAATTCCAATTTTAGGATCGTATTTTACTCCTGGAATATCTATGTGTTCATTTATTCCAAATGAATAGTTTCCAAAATTATCAAACGATTTTCCCTTAACTTGATTTCCTTTTGCTTCTAAAAGACGTTTTAATAATTCCTTTGCATCTTCTCCTCTAACTGTAACTGCAACTCCAATTGGTTCTCCTTTTCTTATTCCCCAATCTCTTTGTGTTTCTTTTGCCTCTCTTGATGATGGTGTTTTTCCAGAAATTTGACTGAGTGCTTTTTTTGCAACCTCAATTACGTCCCCTGATTTGCCTAAACCCATGTTTAGAACAACCTTGTCTAGGAAAATTTTTTTCATTGGATTTTCTTGAGTTTGAGACATAGTATCACTTTATTTTAATTACTGGTTCCTCTTTTCCTATCACCATTACGACATCTGAGGGAATTTCGATTTTTCTTTCCTCAAGAGCTAAAAGAACTCGTTTTGGAAGAATGAATGTTCCTTCTTCAATTGCCTCTATTTGGCCGATTTCACCTGCGTTTACTCCACGCGTAACTAGAACATGCACATTTTTTTCTAATTTTAACACTTCAAGAATTTTTACTTCAGGAATTTGTATTAAACAACTATCATTTACGTCGACTTGAATGTCTGAAATTACAGAACGTCCGTCATGGAATCCTATTTGGGTTTTCCCATTTTTTATAGTTGTTTTACTCTTTACTCTAACAATTTTTTTGCCTTTTTCAGAATCATTAATTATTACTGGTTTTAGAATTTTGCCACCGGTAGGAACAAGTCTGTAGATATCTGGAACATCTTGTAATTCTACAACATCCATTAAACCTATTGCATGGTGAAGGGATTTTCTAACAATTCCGTCAATCTTCACTCTTCCGCTATATATGGCAGTCTTTGCCTCTCTGAGGGTACTTACAATTTTTAATGTGTCTCTTAAGAAAACTGCCGTTGGGATAGAGGCTTCTTTTTTATGGGGTCCTGGTTTTACCGTAACTACAAATCTTTTATTTTTTCTATTTATTCCCCAAAACTGAGGTGCCATTTGTCTTTTGAGTTTTTTACTTCCAGATATGCTTACCATTATTTCTCACTGTCCTTTTGTTTTATTTTTTCTACTTTTGTTTCTTTCTTTACTGGTTCAGTATCAACTTTTTTTGTTTTTTCGACTATTGTCTCTTTGGAATTTTCATTTTTCTTTGGTGATGGTTTTTTCCCCTCTAGTTTTGATATTCTCCATTTATCATCAGAGTTTAGACCTGTAACTATAACATTAGAAGAATGAACAAAGACATCGAACTTGTCTCCTTTGGTTTTTTCTTTTTTTACGCCTTCAATAGATATGCTACTTTTTTGAACAGAAATTTTTGCAATCTTTCCATCTACTCCCTTAAACTCTCCTCTGACAATTTTTATATTATCTCCTTCCACCACTCTAATGCTTTTTTTAGTATATTTTTTTTGGAGTTCCTTTGATAATGGGCTTGAAATCTGTTTACTTTTAGTAACGTGTGATGCACTATAAATTAACTTGTTTCTCATTTTTGTTGGTTTCATTTTATACCACCATTGATGCCAAGTTAGCTACTCTTGGCCATTTCTCCGAAGCTTCTGCTGCAACTGGTCCTTTGATGTCGGTTCCTTTCACCTCTCCTTCTGGAGTTATTAAAACGGCAGCATTGTCTTCAAAACATACTCTAACACCGTTTAATCTTCTTACTGCATATTTTTGTCTAATTATCACTGCACCAAATACTTGCTTTCTAAGTTCGGCTGGACCCTTTTTAACAACAACATTACAAAAATCTCCTACCCCTCCTGCTGGAAGTCTTGATACTCTTGTTTTGTATTTTGTTACGTTAATTACTTCTAAAATTTTTGCTCCTGTATTATCTGCACAAACAATGTTTGCCCCTACTGGAATTACTCTAGTTACATAGGGACGGAATTCTGCAACACCTTTACCTGCTTGTTTTGCCATTATGTTTTAACCTCAACTACAACATATGATACTGATTTTGCAATTGGTCTGCATTCTGCAGTTAACACATGATCACCCATTACGACCTCGATACATGCAGGAACATGTGCGTGAATTGTATTTGTACTCCTTGCATATCTTTTAAATTTACTAAAATATACTGGTGCTTCCTTTTGAAGTGTAATGGTTTGCTTTGCTTTGTCACCTGTTACTTTACCGTCAAATAATTTACCGCGAATGGCGAGTCTACCATGAAATGGACAGTGAACATCGTTACACTCTTTGGCAGGGGACTTTACATTCAAACCAATATTTTGAGTCAAGGCTTGTCTCCTATTCTATCAAAAGGTCTTTTCTGAATTTTTGAACCATTCACAATTAATCGCTGCTCATTTAAGCTGAATTTCCACATGGTTCGTGCCTTTGGGATTAGTTTTATTCCTTTTTTGGTGTTTAATTTAAACATGGATTTTGTTTCTTGGATTATTGTTCCATTTAATCCTATGATTTGTTGATTTGCAGAATCTAGAATCTGAGTTTTTAACCCAATAAATTCATGACGTACAATATTCCCTGATGTTATCATTTTTTTCTCATCTCGTTTAATCTTGTAAGCATTCGTGCTATATCGTGTCTTAGGGCTTTGATCTTTCCACTTTCTTTTCTTAGGGTTCCCTTTGATCCGTCAACTCTTAGTTTTGCAAGTTCACTTCTAGACTCTTGAATTTTGCTTTTGAGATCCTTCTCGTTTAATGCTCTCACTGTTTTCATACTTATTCTGGACATTACTTTAATTTCGCCTCTTCTTCTTCAAGTGTTTCTAAAGCTTCCATTTTTTTAGCCTCCAAAGCAATTCTCTCTGATTCGGATTTTGCTGTGTCTTTTTTTCCTTCCACTTTAACTACTTCAACTTTTACATCGTCAATTTGTATTTCTTCTACTTTGATCTGCTTTGGGATTTCTTTTCCTGTTTTTTTCTTTAATTCAAATTCTGGAACAAATCTATCCTTTATTGCAATTCTAATTCTTATTCCAATCGATCCCATTGCAGTTGTAACATGAGCTATATCCTCTGAAACGATTACTTCTGCATGATGCCCTGCGCGTGGCAAAACCCCTGCAGTATGTTTTTCAAAAGCAGAACGGTCTCCTCTAAGCTTTCCTGAAATTGTAATCTGTACTCCCATAGCTCCTCCCTCCATTATCTGTTTTAATGTCCACATTGTAGCTCTTCTAAATGCAGTACCACGTTCAAGATGTGATGCCATTCTATTACACATTACACTTGGAGATAATTCAGGTTTTTCAATCTCGTTTACTGAAATTTGGGGGTTTTTTAAGCCAAAGTCTATTGCAAGTTTTTCTGTCAATTCTCTTATTCCGGAACCTTTTCGACCAATCACAATACCAGGTCTTGTAACATGAAGAGCTACTCGTGTTCCGGTTGGTGTTTTGGAAATTTCGGCATGAGAAAATCCTGCATCTTTAATTGCTTCTCTTAGATAATCTTTGAGTAGCATCATGTTGTAATTGTCTTTAATTACATTTTTGACTGATGACAATTTAAATCTCCTGAGCCACCAACTCTACATGAGTAAGAACGTTATTTTTTGGAGTTGCTCTTCCCATTGCTCTTGGAGTAAATCTTTTTACGAGAACTCCTTTGTGAACTGTTGCATTAATAATTTTTAATCTATCTAAATCCATCCCTTTATACTCTGCATTGGATTCCAAATTATCTAATACTTTGATAAATTCTCTTGCTGATTTTTGAGGATACCGTCCTGACATCATTCCAGGATCTGATCTATGGCCAACCTGGTTTTTGTATCTACCAAATGCAATTGCCCTTTGTTTGTTGACTACTGCTTGAAGATAGTCTCTTGCTTTTTCGATTGATAATCCTTTGATGGCAACTGCTATTTCTCTTGCATGTTTATGAGAAATATCTTTTTCTCTTAAAGAGGAACGCACATGTTTTGTTGTATCATAATTTTGAAATGCGTAGTCGAATCTTCCCATAAAAATCACTTTAACGGCACATAAAGACTAGATCTTGATGCACCTACACCAGGAGCACCGTGGTTAACTCTTTTGTTAGTAATTACATATTCACCAAGATAGTGCCCAACCATCTCGGTTTTAATAACTACTGGAACAAAGTCTTTTCCTGAGAAAACATTTACTGCAACACCTACCATATATGGTAGTATAATTAAATCTCTAAGATGGGTTTTGATGGGTGTTTTTAACTTCCCTGCTTTTGCTGATTTTATCTCTTCAATCAACTTTCGTTTTCCATCGTTAATTCCACGAGTAAGAGATCTTCTTTGTCTTGAGTTGAATAATTGAAATAGCTTTTCAAGAGAAGTATTGTCTAGATCCTCTTTTGAAAGTCCTCTGTATAAAAATTCTTTAACCATTGTTCTTTTCCTGTGTCCGTGATTGTGAGTTTTTATGGTCCATATTATAGCATTCCTATCTTTGTAGCCAAGTCTCGTGCTTTTTCTATTGTCTCAAATTGAACAAAGGCCTTTTTACCATAAATTGTCCGTGCAGTGTTTACGTTAATTGCTTTTTGATTGTAAAGTGTTGTAACGGCTTCGGCAATTTGTGGTTTACTTGCCTGTCGTTGTACAATAAAACAAATTTTACTTTCATTTTCTACCATTGCAAATGTTTTTTCTGTTATATACGGCTTCAAAATAATTTTACTGGCTTGATCCACGTTCATTTTATTTTCTCCATCAAATTAAGATGCGTTGATTTTATTTTGGCAATTTCTTCAATTGCTGCCTTTGAATACACTGTCAACCTAATAGGATCAGACCCTGGTGATAAATCTAACACACTCAAATCCTTAACTGATCTTGCTTCAACTCCTGGAATTGCACCACATGCCTTGTTAATTTTCTCAGAATCTTTGGTTACAAATAAGACACTTTTTCCAATTTTTTTACCTCTTCCCCTTAGGACGGTTTGACCACTACGTGGTTTTCGTGATTGAAGTCTTTTCACATCCTTATCGAGTTTTAGAGATTCTAACACCTTGGAAATTTCACTAGCCTTTGTTAGGGCCTCCAAATCATTTGATACTATTATTGGAAATGATTTGATGTCGTCTACTTTATGACCTCTTAATTGCACTTGTTCCTTTGATGCAGTAGCTGCAATTGCAGAACACAATGCTAACTTGTTTTCTTTTTTGTTTAGTTTTTTGTAAATAACTTTGTTCACATTTGGTGGATGGGCTTGTCTTCCTCCTCTGGTAGATGCTACTTCTCCTGCTTGACCTTGTCTGCCACCGCCTCCTCCTCTCATTCTGGCAATACGAGAAATACCTTGGCCTGTTGGTGGATCGTTTGTATCTGCAACAACATCCATTCCTGCAGTAGGATGCCTACCTTGCCTTTGAAATTTATGTGAATTTAGATTAGTCCATGCTTTGTGTATTAAGTCTCTTCTAAATGGTGTTGAAAAGATTAGCGGTAATTCAATTTCTGTATCTTTATCGCCAGTTAGTGTCATTGAAGTAGTTTTGATCAAATCACTACCTCCAAAATGTTTGGTTTTGATATTTTTGGCGGGGCATTTCTAATCTGACTTCGTAGTTTTATCAATCTTCGATATGTTCCTGGTACAGAACCTTTTAGAATGATAAAGTCTCCCTTAACTAAGCCAAAGTGCTTGTATCCCCCGTCAGGATTTATTTTAAGACTGCTGTCTTCTGTATTTCCCATTATCATAATTCGTTTATCATATTCTATTCTTTGATGGAATCCCATTTGACCTGCTCTAGGTACTGTATACATGACATATTGAGGAGAAATTGGTCCAAGAGAACCCAACTCCCTAACTGTTTTTCTTGATTTGTGCTGTTTTTTCTTTGCTCCCCATCTTTGGATAACTCCTTGCCAACCTTTGCCTTTTGTAATTGCCGCAACATCTACTGTTGAACCTGTCTCAAAAATCTGATCAATTTTTATTTCTTTTCCCAATAATTCCTTAACATGTGCAAATTGTTTTTGAATATCTCCTCCACTTACTAATGCTTCAAAAATATACGGTTTTTTCTGTTCTAATCCTGCAGCTCGTGGAGAAACTGCGACGACTGCAAAAATCTCTTTAATTCTTTTAAGATGTTTTTCTGCATTCTCAATGGCACCTTCTTTACTTTTTAGTGTAATCTCTTTTGCAATGTATTTTGGAATATCTTTTGCATAAACATCAAACTCCGCATGAGACCCATCCACATCTTTAGAATATCCTCGAATTCCCAAAATAATTACTGGTGGAGTTACAAGAACTGTTCCAAGACTTACGAGCTGTTTTCCTGCATTTGGAGTTTTATCACGATCATCTATACTTACAATTTGGACGCATCCTGCCTTAAAACCACAATGAGCTAAAATTTTGGGTTCTTCGGAGTTTACTTTAGGCCAAGCTCTAATTCTTGCTTCCATGCTTTTGGCACGACCTCTAGGTGAGTATGCAAGACTACCTCTTCTTGGTTGACTGTGTTTCCTGGCTCCCATGGATAAAACGAAATCATCGACAACCGTCTAATAAACCATGTGAGAATATCGTTAACCTTCAAAAAAATTCTGGTTAACAAAGTATTTATCAAATTTCATGAATTCAAAATATCATTAATCATATTCCAAAGTGTTATGCCACCAATGATTACTCCGATAACTCCAATTCCGATTGCTAAAATGAGAAAATTCTTTTTTTCCTTCAATTTTATTCTACATTATATGCATTAATTATGGATAATGATCCTATTAGGGCTTCTTCCAACCTTACAGTTTCAGTTGCCTGATTTGGAAAAAAGTTCAATGTCTTTGAATTTTGCAAATTACTCATCTTTCCACCTAAGATCTGATGAACTCCTTTTTCGGGCGATCCAAATACCATTAAGACTGGGTCAGAGGAGGTTACATACTTTGAGATCTGTTCTTTTGTTACGACTTTTCCTTTTTTTGATGTAATGATGGTTAATCCTTTCCATTCAGAAATCAATGAGAAAAGATTTGCTCTTTCTTTTATCATAAATCCCCAATATTCAGGAGCTTCATCTTTTGAAATGGGTTTTACTTCAAATTTTGGATAGCCAGTTTTGAATTGGATTGTTGTTCTTTTTCCAATGGGTTCATGTCCAAAATATGGTACAAGTTGATTTATTCCAACATCTACATATTTTCTTCCCTTGAAACTAACTGTGATTCCTTCTCTTACATCTCCTTTTTTAATTTTTTTTGCATCAGCTGGTGTGATGTGGCTAGGAATCTTTAGTGGATGCAAGACTCCTGCAAATTTTAGTTCATTCATTTTAGGAAATAAGCGCTTTCTCAAAAATTGCGGCGTATCTAAATATTTCAAAATTAACAACATCAAATTTCTATCTTCTTTGTGGTCGCCATCTTGGTAGATGTAAATGGTGTTTACTCTGAAAATAGCACACGCTCTTGCAATTTCAGATATTTTTCTCGTTTTGTCTACTTTTAAGGTTTCATCAGAAAGAGACGAATCGGGAATTGCAATTGATAGGTTCAATGTAAATTTTCTATAAATAAAATAAATTAATTATTTATCTCCATGTGGAAATTTCTCTTTTGCCATTTTCGCAAAATTCTCAATATCCTTTTGTGAAACCAATTCAAACATTTTTGTGTCTAATTTAATATGGGCCATTCTAATGTGGTTGGTTCCTTCTTTATCTTCACTGGATAAATATATGGAGGCGACTGCTAAAGCTGATGCATCATCTAAAGATAAGTCCTTGGTGTATGATTTTTCTAAAAAGTCTGTCACTTGATCAGAACCTGAACCAATTGCGATTGCATCATATGAAATGTATGTTCCACTTGGATCAGTCAAATATAATTGAGGAGAATCATTTACAACTCCTCCTAAAATCAATGAAACTCCAAATGGCCTAACCCCTGCATATTGAGTATACTGCTGTGATTGATCTGCAAGGTGTTTGGCAATTGTTTCTACCTCTACTGGCTCATCATAAATCAATTTATTACTTTGAGAAAAGAATCTTGCATTATCTACTTGACTTCTAGCATCTGGAATGTATCCTGCTGCTGCAACTCCTACATGATCGTCAATTTGAAATATCTTTTGAGCAACATCTGAAATTTGTAATTTTCTTGGTTTTTCTTCCACTGCGATAACAATGCCGTCTTTACTTTTGATACCAACAGCAATTGTTCCTCGCCGTACTGTCTCAATGGCGTATTCTACCTGGTATAGTCTACCATCTGGTGAAAAAACAGTAATTGCTCTATCATAACCTTGTTGTGCTGGAAGCATTTCGTTTTGAATGCTTTGGAAGATTAATTTAAGTCTAGCCTATTTAATTTACAGTGAGATTCGAGATTAAATTTTCTGGCCATGAAAATATAAGATCAAATCATCAAAAAACAATTGAAATTACCAAAGCCTCAGAACTTTCCGTGCAAGGGGATTGTATAATCGGAGTAAATGCAACCTCTGCCTGCTTAGATCTTCCTATTTTCCTTAAGAAAAAACTTCAAGATTCAAAATCCAAAATCCAAATCTCAATTAAGGTGGGACCACATGAATTTTTTGTATTTGGGAGAGGACATGATGATCTAACTCTTACCCATGACGAGGATATAGTAATTAGAAAAAGTGATTTTGTATGTCCGAGAACACTTGCAGTCAAGTGTGACAAGACATCTGATCTCATCCCGCGGGAGATGGTCCAATTATTACAAAATCCAAAAACAATAGGAACTTTTACAATTATCACCGAGTAAAACTGTGACAAATTTATAGGAATTCACTTAAAATCTATCATGGGGTTAAAGACCAAGGTATTTATTTTAATTCCGCTATCCGTGGGGGCGGTCATTGTTATGGGAATTGCCATGTATAACAATTTGTGTAAAAATGTAAATTTTGATTTTCTTGGATGTTAATTTTGTAAAATGATTTCACTTTTTCTTTACTTTAGTTAATTCTGATTTAGCAAGAATTTCTTAAACTAGCAGGTTTCAATTATTTTGTGCAAAAACCATCAATCGAGCTTGCAATCTCACAAAAACCAACCGATGCTGAGTTAAAAAAATTAAAGGAATATTTCAAAGAAATGCCAGTAGGAGAAATTCTTACAGGACTAAAATTTGCAAAAAATAGATGGAGTGCAAAAGATGCAGGCACATTGAAGGTTGGAAGAAAAAGCATTATTCAAAAAGAAGTGCATTCAGTTACAGTTGAACAAGCGCAGTGGCGTTTGAAAAATTGGAAGATGATGATTGCAAATTATCGACGAAGAGGTTACAGTTATCCTACAATATCTAGAATTAAAAAAATTCTAATTCAAAAAAGCAAAAAGAAATTAAAGTAAAATCTTAAATTTTACAACAAAACATCTGCTGTGCGTCTTTGAACAATTTCATGTTTTAGGTTATTTGGTACTTCAGGTATGGATACTTTAGTATGGCCTTCAATTACAGAATGAGCTTCTTCAAGAATTGCTAATGTATCTGAATTCTCAGAAATTCCTGCATCCATAATTCCTGAATCATTTACCGATGAACCAGTTAAAACATCTCCTAGAATTTGTGACAAATCTTGCATCGATGCATTTGCTTCTGGCATTATGCCCCCTAATGAAGAACTTATACCCTTGATTAGCGACATTGCAGGACTGAGTGTTACTACTACATCTCCAAGTTCTGATACGGTGCTTAGTCTAAGTTGAACTTGCTCCATAGATAATTTTGCACCACTTACCATGTTTTTCATCTTTCTTAGCTGAGAGAGTTCATTTGCATAAGCTTTGGCATAACCGTTATTGTGAGTTTTTTGCGCATTTACAATTTTTTCAAAAATAACATCATGCTTTCTTTGTAATTTTATATCAATTCCTTCTAATTTTGTGATTTGCGATTGTAATTTTCTTTGGGCAAACTCTATTTTATTTTTTAATGGCTCATCTGGTCTTACTCTACCCATGACCTTTTGGGACAAGCTTTCTCCTGTACCTTTGTTCCATGAGTTACTAATCAAAATCCATTTTCTCCAAGGTTTCCTTTGAAATTATGTTTTAAACTAATTTGTCACTGGTCTTGGTGTATCTCCAGTGACATGTTGTGTGAGTTACAATTTATCCAAAGGTAAATGTGTAAATTTCAAACCCTTTTTGGTTAATTTTAATCTCTAATTCATGGGTTGCAGATTTTTCACTTTTTATTATATTATACAAATCCGGCTCAGAAACGGTAATCTTATTTCCTTTCTCGATATCATCCCCTGAATATTTTGAATCCAACGGTACTCCATCTAGGAAAATCTCTAAATCTGCACTGTTTGAAGTTACAATATTTACCTCTTTGGCATGATATAGAACTTTAATTGAACCTGAATCGGATTCTAATCTCATACTATCCTTTAGATTATTCCAAATTCCAACAAGGTAAAATTTATGAAGGTCCAAATTATCTGGTTCACTATAGGTAATAATTTTATTTTGATTAAATCCTTCAGAACTTCCTAATTGATTTCGGCCTTGTGCAAGATTGTAGCCAAAGTACAGCTCAGGAGTTCTAAAACTTGTATGCTCAAACTCTTCAATATCTACAAGAGATTCAGCATCGGCAATTTGCAATCCTAATGATGAAGATCTTTCTTTTAATAATTGTTGAATTATTTTTTCTGTTTCTTGGTATGCGCCTTCACCAATGTGATCATACCTAATGAATCCTTCATGGTCGGCAATATATTTTCTTGGCCAATATCTATTTTCAAAGGCTTTCCATGTTTCCCAATCATTATCCATTACAACGGGGTAGGTTATTCCATGTTTTGAAATTGCCAATTCTACATTTTCTTGAATTTTTTCAAATTCAAATTCTGGTGAATGAATTCCAATTATCAACAATCCTTCATCGGAGTATTTGTCATTCCATGCAGTAATGTATGGAAGAGTTCTGATACAATTAATACAACTATATGTCCAAATATCATACAATACGACTTTACCTTTAATCTCTTCTGCCAAAGTTTCTGGGGTTGTATTCAAATAATATGCAATACCGACCAAATCGGGAGCTCTTTTAAATTTGGACTTGTCAATTTCAATTGTAGGCTCAATATTATTTTCATCAATTGATTTTGATTCAAATTCTGAATCAAGTGAAGCAAATATGGTGCTAATAATTCCAACAGATACCACTATTACAACTCCTAAAACCATTGCAATTTTTAATTCTGTTTTCATTGTGTTATCCTAATAATAATTCATTTAGTAAAGGAAAATTTGCAATATATGCTAATTGATTAGTAAATACCATGACTCCTAGAATTATGATAAATACACCTAAAACTAAATTATAATATTTTAGATGTTTACTCATTGACTTTATTATTCTAGTAGCTCTTGAAAAAAATATGCCCATTAAAACAAAAGGAATACCTAGACCAAGTGAATATGCCAATAAAAGATTGAATGCAACAGATGGTGTAGTTGCTGCCAAGGTTAGAATTGTTCCAAGAATTGGTCCAACACATGGAGTCCACCCTGCAGCAAAAGCTAAACCAAAAACAAAAGATAAGGGATAACTAGCTTTTGATCTTTTAGGTATGAATTTTTTTTCAATATTTAATTTGTTTATTTTTGAAGATAACAATAAGAAGGCTCCAAACCCAATTATTATCACTCCTCCTAGTTGGTTAAAATTATTTATTAAAACCCCTGACGAATTTGCCAATGTGCTGTTGATTATCACTCCCAACGTGGAGAATACTATTGAAAAACCAAGAACAAAAAATATTGTGTTTAGTATGATTTTGGTCCTGTTTACTAGAATTGTTTTGGTTTCACTTTTGTTATTTAGTTCACTTAGGGTAGATCCTGAAATATATGCTAAAAATGCTGGGATCAATGGTAAAATACACGGAGCGACAAATGAGCCTAATCCTGCAAAAATTGCTAATGCTAGAGTTATCTCTACCATGAATTAGAATTGTTATTTTTTAATTAAAAGATTCTTCCAAGTTATGCTCAATTCATTTCGTTTTTAAATGAGTGAAAATGTTTTTTGTTGTGAACAAGCGGTTTATCTTGGTAGGAATAGTTTTAGGAATTGTTATTACCATTGCAGTGCTAATAGGCTCACCTGCTATAGGTGGGTTTGATGCTCTAAGATAATAACATAATTTTAGCGGCTTAATTGTATTGTTGATTAACAATTAAAAAATCTGTTAAATCTTGATAATGGAAGTCTTTACGATTGGTTCTAAATTAAATTTATGTTTTATTTCAAAAATTTTTGAAATGCTTTTTCAAACACGACAAGAGCATTTTCAATATCTTGATGAGTTAACCAGGCTGTCACAGAAATTCTTAACCTTGACTTATTTTTAGGAACTGTAGGATATCTAATTGGTTGAGCATATACACCATTTTTGAACAAATAATTTCCAAACTCCATTGCAGTTTTTTCTTTACCAATAATTATTGGAATAACATGAGTTTGAGATTTAATCGTATATCCAATTTGGCCTAATCTTTTTAAAAATAACTCTACATTTTTTTGCAATTTTCTTCGTTGGACTTCTCGATTTGATTCAAATCGTTTCAAACTGTACTCAACTAAAAATGAAGGCAGCGCAGAAGTATAGATAAATGATTTTGATCTGTTTATGTTCAAATCGATTACTTTTTTATAAGAAGCAACATATCCTCCAAAAGATCCTAACCCTTTACTTAAACTACTGATGTACAAATCTATCTTCTTTTGTACTCCAAAATAATCTGCAGTCCCTCTTCCATCCTTTCCAACTATAAAGTCACCATGTGCATCATCAAGTATAAAAATTGAATTAGACTTTTGTGTAATCTCAGATATTTCCTTTAATTTAGAGAAATCCCCATCCATGCTAAAAATCCCTTCAGTTATTACAAATTTGTTTTTAGATGTTCGTTTTAATTTTTGCTGCAAATCTTCCATGTTATTATGTTTATAAATTGAAATGGTGGCACCTGACAATCTACATGATTCAATTATACTTGCATGATTTAATTCATCACTAAGAATTAAATCACCTTTTTTTGCAATTGTAGAAATCACACCTAAATTTGCCATGTATCCAGTTGGATAAATTAAACTAGACTCTTGAGATTTATGTCGAGCCAGTTTATTTTCTAATTTTTTGTAAATTTCATGATTTCCAGATATTAATCTCGAACTTGATTGCATTTGCATTATTTTTAATCTAGTTGTTGGGATTCCAAGATAATCATTAGAACATAAATTTAGTAGATTCTTGCCTTGAATTGTAATTGTAGCACCTCTAATTGTACCATATCTTAATTTTCTTAAAAGGTGATTTTTCTTTAACTGCTCAAGTTCTGAGTCAATAAAACTAAGATTAGACTTCAAGGCCTATCTTCTTTATCATTTTGATGTCTTGGTCTGCATCATTCCCTCCTAAAGTAAGGTACCCTGATGTAATTATGCCATTGGCTCCGCTTTGCAATAATTCTTCACCTGAATCATCAAGATTTGTTTCTCTTCCTCCTGAAATTTTAATCACAGATTCTGGTAACAAAAAACGAATGACTGAAAACATTCTAATAATTTCAGATTTTTCAAGTGGTGTTTGCAATTCTAATGGCGTCCCAGGAACAGGAACCAAAATGTTAATTGTAATTTCCTCAGGATAAATCGCAGCGAGTGCTAACACCAACTCTAATCGCTGTTCTTGTGTTTCACCTAATCCAATAATCCCGCCTGTGCACAACTCTAATCCTGCGTCTCTTGCAATTTGCAGAGTTCTTAATCTGTCTTCATAGGTATGTGTAGTACAGATTTCTGCAAACTTTGATTTTGCAGTCTCTAGGTTGTGATTATATCGTTTGACATTCAGTTCTTTAAGTTTTTTTGCCTGATCATATGTTAGAAATCCTAAGCTACATTCGACACTAATTCCAACCTTGTTGTTTACCTCTTCAATTATTGTACAAACTTTAGAAAAATCTTTTGGTGATGGCTCTCTCCATGCTGCGACTAGACAGTAGGACTTTGCACCTTCATCTTTTGCTTTTTGTGCTCTGCTTACAACTTCTGTTGGTGATGGTAACTGATAAGATTCAATTCCAGTATCAAAAAATGCAGACTGGCCACAAAAAGAACAATCCTCACTACATGAATTTTTTTTTATGTTATTTAGTTGTTCAACGTCTACCTTGTTTCCATTAAATTCTCGAGTTATTTGATTGGCAGCATTTGCAAGTTCTTTTATGTATTCTTTTGGAATTTCAAATAGCTTTGCAGCACTATCTGAACTAATCCCAACTCCGGATAGAACGTTTTCTTGACATTCTTTGATAAAGTCACTATAACTCATAAACAATATGAGGAAATTTACATTAAATAATATTTCTCGAAAGGTTAACCTTCAAAGTTTTTGGGGTTAACATCATTTTAGCACATGTTTCTGGGCAGATTTAATGGTCTGAATGGTTCGATTTAAAAGTAAATTTAGGTCATTTTCTGAAATGGCCAATGGGGGAACAAGCATCATTATATTTCCTAGGGTTCGAAGGTAAATTCCATTTTTTTTTCCTTCCTCAAAGAAAATCTTATTTATTGATTTTTTTGGGTTTATTGGAGTTTTTTTCTTTTTATCTGACACTAGCTCTATTCCCATTAGCATCCCTTTGTGACGAATGTCCCCTACTAGTTCTAATTTTAAAATTTCTTCATAATACTCTGTAAACACCTTGGATGTTTTTTGAATTTGTTTAATCAAGTGATCCTTTTGATATAAATTCAAATTCTCAAGTGAAACCGCTGTTGCTATTGGATTTCCAGTAAAGGTGTGTCCATGAAAAAGATGTCTCCAATCATTAAAATCTCCTAAAAATTCATCATAGATTTTTTTATTTGCAAGAGTTGCAGCCATTGTCATATATCCACCTGTTAACATTTTTCCATATGCTACAATATCGGGTATGCTTTTTTGTTCTGTATACTGTACCATAGAGCCTAACCGTCCGAAACCCGTAGCTATCTCATCGAGAACAAACAAAACATTATGTGTTTTACATATTTGACTAATCTTTTTTTGAAAATTTTTTGGATAAATTATTACCCCTCCTGCAATCTGTGCGCCACTTTCCATTACAAATGCGGCAATCTTGCTGTCTTTGGAAAACTGGGCTTCAATTTTTTCTAAACAATAATTTTCATAATCTGCATATGTGAAACCTTTTGGAATTCTATAATGGTTTGGAACTGGTATTTGGATCGTGGGGAATAATTGTTTTTTAAATTTTTCAAAAAATTGTGGTACATATCCTATTGACATTGCACCAAAAGTATCTCCGTGGTAACCATTCTCAAGTGTTACTATTTTTGATTTTTGTTTCTCACCTGAGTTGACCCAAAACTGTAAAGCCAACTTTAGGGCAATCTCCATTGCAGATGATCCGTTATCAGAGTAAAACACTTTGTGCATCCCTGGAGAAATACGTACAAGTTTCTTTGCAAGTTGCTCTGCAGGCTCGTGAGTAAGGTTGAATATCGAAGAATGCTGTAATTTTTTGGTCTGATTAATGATTGCATTTACTAATTCTTTTTTTGAATGTCCCCAAACGTTACACCACATTGATGCCACTGCATCAAGCATTTTGTTTCCTTTGGAGTCAAATAACCACATACCTTTAGCATAAGAAATCTTATCAAATGTCTCCCATTCTTTCATCTGGGTATTAGGATGCCATACGAAGCTATTTTTTCTCAAGTGTGGTTATACCAGTGTTTCATCTTAATAATTAAACGGTGAATCAATTGAGATTTATGCCATGTAAAAACCTCTGCTGTTTAAAATCTCATTTTTTGCAAATCTAGGATGTTTGGTGATTCATAAAATCAAATGATTAAAATTTAATAAAAAGAAGAGAATTAATCTCTATTTGCTCTGAGTTTTACTAGATATAATCCAGCACCTGTAATTCCTACCAAAGTTGGTATCATCCATACTGCACTTGATGTCAATCCTGAAATTACCAGTGCTGATGAGTCAAGTGACAAGAGTTCACCTGCAACTGTTGATTCATGAGTTTCTATCTTGAAATAAGCTGCTCCCAATTTAAAAGGCGATATCGTGGGCTGGATGGTAATTGAATGAGACCCTGGTCCTAGTACAAACATGCCACTACTTGAATTATTGTCTATAAGACAATCTTCAGGATCGGTTTCATCTGGTTCACATATTCCTGTAGGTGCAACTTCAGATGTATTTCCTATACTTACTGAATTATCAAATATTTCAAATTCATCCCCGTTAAGAAAAGCGTCAGTTACAGTTAACCAACAACCTTCAGCAGGACATTCAAATGTCCAAGGGGAGTCAGGTGCATACACAGAATTTAATCCACTACTAGGAGTACAATTGATGGAGCATGCTCCTGCATCAACTCCGATATCTGTGAAAAGAAATTCATACCAAGGTCCATTTGGAGATACAGCAACCGCTGATGTGATTGATTCATCAACGTAAACTGCTACTTCAGGGGCCTCTCTGATTCCATTTTCATCGGCAAATGCTGGACTTGCTAATCCTGTAATAAGAACTAGAGCTAAAGTCCCTACTAACAATATTTGCGTGTTATTAAACGTCAATAAATTATACAATAGAATTTAGTTTAATACTATTGTGCGGAAAAAACCTAGATTTCAAATTACGTGTTCTATATCCTTTTTTTCATAAAAGTAGCAAAAATTTTTTTATGATTTATTAATAGAGCAAGCCTGAAACACCGTAAATTTAAAAATAAAAACATGTAAAAATAATTGTGCTAAAATAAACATTACGATATTAATTTTATTGGAACTTCCAACCAAAACTCCAGAAATCAATCCAATATTTACAGTCTTAAAAATTATTCAAAAAGATATTTCATATCAATAGTTTTTTTGATATTTTTATACAAAGATTCATCACTAAGATTCTCAATATAAGGAATAGTGCCTAAGATTGGAACCCCTGTTAAGTCTTCCAAGTCTCTTTTTAGAATTTTTATCTTATATCCATCTGAATCAAAATTATTGATAATAATTCCCTTGATTGGAATTTTATATTTTTCACACATTTTACATGTCATGATTGTATGGTTTACTGTTCCAATCTTGCTTCTAGTTACAATAACTGTGGGTAACTTCATTTCTTTTATTAAATCAGAAACAAAATAATTTTTTAAAATTGGAGTCATTATTCCTCCCATCCCTTCTACTAATAACATAGAATGCAATTTGGATAGTTTTCTAAAACAGGATAACACTGAATCAACTTTAACTTTGATTTTCAAATACTTTGATGCAGTATATGGTGATGCTGTCATTTTAAAAAATTGAGGGTTAATTAAACTCTCAGAATCTGAAACTTGTGCGGCTTTAGCTAAAATTTCGGCATCTTCAGATTTGAAACCTTTTTTTTGTGGAATTCCTGCAGCAAAGGGTTTCATAACTCCTACATCAACGCTCAACTTTCTCAAGGCCACCGCCAATCCAGCTGTAACGTATGTTTTTCCCACATCGGTGTCAGATCCAGTTACAAATAATGAATTCATAAATTTTTGTGGTTATTTTTTATTGATTAATCTTTAATCATAAAGTGTTGACAAATTGTTAAACTTTAACATTTCTCATCGAAAAACAATTTCAAAATAATCTGCTAAAATACCATGATAGTGCTTAGACAGGTAAAATTTTAAATTTATTATTACCTTTAACATTCACAAACTCTCCAATATCATAAATAATATTGGAAAACGAGGATTTTTCTTTCTGAATGACGTATGTATTTTCAAATCCAAGATCTTGACTTGATACAATCCATACATTTTGATTTTCAGGTTGAATATTTTGTAATTGTTTTAGGTTTTCATTTATGGTGTTTTTGTTTAGAGTCTTTGCAATGTAAATGACTAATGTTTTTTTAGGATCTTTTTCCAAAGTTTTCAAGTCTGGGATTACAATGTCTAGATCAACTCCGTAATACTTTACTTTGCGTTGACTTGGAATCATTGCATTTGTAAGCATGTAGTGTAAAATTCCGGTAATCAAAACTCCTATACTTTCTTCTTTGTTTGCCATACAAGAAACTTTATCAAAGCAATTTGTTAAAATATCATCAATTATTTCAGCCATTTTTGTTTGAGAAAATAGCAATTGGAATTTCTCTTCAGATTTTTCTATAAATTCAAAAAGATATTGCTTAACTGGGTTGGGTTGCTCAATCATAAATTAATCGTTGAAAACATACCGTCGTTCACCTCTAGACTCGGTGGTTTTATCAACATTAACAAGTATGAATTCGTGTCTTGGATGCAACATTGATTGCTCAGGACCTAGTTTACTTTCATGAATTCTTTCGTATTCATTAAGAGTTAATTTTCTCCTTGGACCAAGCTCTGCTTCTAAATTCATAGATTTTACAATTTCAACATATTCTGGTTGAATTACTCCACTGAATACCATGGCACTTGCACCACTACCATAAGAGCCAAAACCTATGCGCTTGCCATTCAAATCAATTCCTTTTTGATACTCAAACTCAAGACTACTTCTAAATCCCAAGTATAATGAAGCAGTATACAAATTCCCTATCATTTTTGACGCTATAAGTGAACTAGCTAATTTGGCCTCATATACTTCTTGAAATTCAGGAGTTTTTGTAAATAATTTTGTAAACTCGTGATCTTTGGCCATGTATTCTTGATCACCTAAAACAGATTCAATTGTCCCTCTAGGATCTTTTGGTATGGGTTCTTCCATTCCCATTCCTTGAATAATTTTTTTCCATCTTGGGAGTTGTCTCCATTCATGTCTTACTAGATATGCCAGTGCTTTTTTACCCATGTTACTATATGGTAAGTGCATGTTAATGTAATCCATATGATCTAAAATCGTTTCACCTGATTCTAATTTTATTAATCCTGATGCTATGCATTTTTTCTTGAATGTCTCTAATGCTTTTTTTACTTGAATCATGTATAGCAAATTTGAATACTGTCCATGCACAATAGGAGTTTCTTTTCCAAATGGTCTGTAAAAATCATATTCGTCTTTAATCGAAGTTGAAGTTACTTTTGGATCAAATGCTAGCAATCTAGGACTATCATTAAGAAGCATTGCAATTGATCCGGCACCTTGAGTCATCTCACCACTACTTCCCATATCATATTTTGCAATATCTGAGACAACTACTAGTGCGGCTTTTCCTTCAGCCTCTCCTGCGCGTATCCAATTTGTATTATCATACAGTGCATAAGACCCACTAACACATGCAAACTTTGTTTCGATGCCTCCGCAATGCTCAAAAGCACCTTGCCCGTATACTTGTTCAAGCATTCCAATAACATAAGAATTCATTGCTTTTGATTCATCAAAAGAGGATTCAGTAGAAACATAAAGTCTTCCGATATCTTCTGGAGATAGTTTGTTTTGTTGCATTATTTTCAAACAAGCATTTGCTGCAAGACATGCAGGATCTTGATTAGTGTCAACCATTGCCATCTGAGACACCCCTAATCCCTTTTGTAGTTTGTTTGGGTCAAGTCCTCTGGCTTTTGCAAAGTCACCTGCATCAACATAGAGTCGTGGAATATACATGGAAATATCATCAATGCCTGCTGCCATAAGCTTGGCTTCTTGAGTACTCATATAAGGATTAACTCTGATGAAAATTAGCTATCTGAACCATCCAAGTTAGGATTTTGTGCCTAAATATTTAAAAAGGTTTATTGATTTTGACAGATCTAGATTTCAATTTTTCATGCCTCTAATTTCAAAATTTTAGGCATGTACCGGATCGATTTTATAAAACTAATTGAGTTTTTCTAACTCTTTATCAAAAATTTTCTCAAAACTTTGGTAGGGTTGGGCGCCAAAAATTTTTGTTATACTGTTATCAGGGCCAATAACAAAAAATGTGGGGGTGCCAGTTAATCCTAAATCACGTGCTTCTTTACTACTATTAGTAATGATTTTAGAATGTATTGCATTTATCATACAATCAGACCACTTTTCAATATCTAAATCTACTTCTTGAGCAAATCTCAATAGATTATCTGAGGATGCCCATCCATTATTTTCTCCAGTCCAATTATTATAAAGAATATCGTGGTATTCCCAAAATTTTGCTTGGTCGTGGGCACAATGAGACCCGTGGGCTGCATTTACAGAATCAGGACCAATAATGGTAAAGTCTTTGAAAATCATTTTAACTTTTCCAGTAGATATGTAATTTTCTAATAAACTATGCTCAGTGTTGTGAAAATGAACATTACAGAAATGACATTGATAATCTCCAAATTCTACCAGTGTTATTGGGGCATTAGGATCCCCAAGAAATGGTATATTCTTTGCCTCAAGTATCGATTTTATGGTATTTGACAAAATTAATTCTTGGTCACTTGGAGATGAATTTAAGACAAGTTCTGATTCATTATTTATGCCATTTATTACTAGAAATACAATTACTATTGTAACCGATGCGATTCCTGCACCGGCGACTAAAGATAGACCGTGAATCAGTATTTTTGTGCTTAATTTAACCAATTTAGGTTTTTATAAAATATTTAATTTAACATATTGCCTAAAATTAAATTTAATTTTTTTGAAATTATAAAAGGTAATTCATTTTCAAAAATATGGGAATTAAAATCTATCATTAAATTGAACAACTAATAAGAACACACTAAGTATCTCAATTAAATTTACAGCCTCCTTTTTTCACCAGATATGATATTTCATGAATTATCCATAATAGATTTCTTTAAAGAACAGAATTTGAATTACCGTTAATTTTGTTCACATTGGCAACACACGAGTATTTATGTAAAATATGGCTAATAATGTAGAATGAGTTCTAAACCTTCAATATTGATTGTCGAAGATAGCAAGTCAGTTACCTTGCTTTTAAATAGTTATTTAAATAAATTAGGATATTCTGATGTACATACGTGTGATAATGGATATTCTGCAATCAAGAAATTTAAAAAACTTGTAAAAGAAAACAACCCACCTATTGTTCTTTTAGACTACATGCTTCCTGATATGGACTGTCGCTCAATTTTATCTCAAATGCTTGATATTCAACCTAACGCTCGAGTAATTTTAGAAACTGCCACAGAACAGCATGATGAGGGTGTGACTGATCTTATACGACTAGGCATTTACCAATACATAGAAAAGCCAATAAGATTTGAAGCATTAAAAAATGTGTTTGAAACACTTGAAAAAGAAGATCTCTTCTTCAAAAAGGATTCAGACAGAAAGAGTCCAGTATTAGATGCAGAAGATGAAGTTAAAACAAAATTAATAGACCGAATAAATTTCATTCTAAATTCCACCAAACAGGTCAGTCTTAATTTAATAGAACAAATGATAGGATTTTCTGATGATGCAATTAAATCATATTTGAAGGAATTAGAAGCATCTGGTAAAATTATCAATCTGGGAGAAAAAAAAGAGGTTGCATGTAACAAGTGTAATTCTGTTAAAACCACTCAATTATTTTCATGCCCTCACTGCAATAGCTCTCATTTTAGAATTGGAAAATTAATTGAACACTATGGTTGTGGGAATGTCTCAGAAGATCAGACATACCAAGAGGACACGTGCCCACATTGCAAAAAGAAAATTACAGCAGTCGGGGTGGATTATAGGATAATGCATAATCATTATATTTGTAGTAATTGCAGTGACTTCTTTTCAGAACTTTCCTCTCAATATCTTTGTTTGAAATGTGAAAATAAATTTAAACTTGATGAAGTAAATTGGCAAACTAGTTGTAATTACAAGCTTGCAATCAAAAATACAGGATAATTCATAGTTATGATAAACCCTGATAGAATACAAAGAATAGAGTCAGAATCACCTACTGATTCAAAAGAACCACTTGCAATGTTAGGAGCAAAAAAAATCCAACAGACCAAAATAGATCCATCTACTGATTCAAAAGAACCACTTGGCATGTTAGGAGCAAAAAAAATCCAACAGACCAAAATAGATCCATCTACTGATTCAAAGGAGCCACTTGCAATGTTAGGAGCAAAAAAAACTCTGAAGAGTAATTCAGATAAAATCTCATCTACTAATAACCAAAAACAAAATAAAATAGATCCTATTCAATTTATTCTGGCTGTTGGGATTTTTACTTTTCTTGTTATGGGAATGTTTTTTGTTGCAGGACCTTTAAGCATGGCAACTATGGCAATTGGGGGAGGATTATCCTTGTATCATATTTTAAGTCATAAATCAATCGAATCTATAAGAAATGTAAAAGGGTCAAAACTACCTTCAGCTTTCTTTTTAGTATTGGTAGGTGCTCCTTTTTTACTAGGAGGTATAATTGCATATGAAGGAATTACTTCATTTGAAACTCCTTCAAGAATAATTTTACTTTGGGGTTTGACAATTACATTTTGGACTACAATGTTGTTTGTTCCAATGGCTCTGCTGAGTAAACGTCGAGAAGTTCTTCGACCTGATTTAAGAAATTATCCGTTAGTTTCAATAATAGTTCCAGCGTTTAATGAAGAGGTAGTAATTAAAAAAACATTAGAATCAATTATTGAAACAAAGTATCCACGAAAGGAAATTATTTTTGTAGATGATGGGAGTACTGATAGAACATTGCTTATCGCAAAACAATTTAAAAATCAAATTCAAATATTGCATAAAGAAAATGGTGGCAAGGCATCGGCATTAAACTACGGCATTGTTTATGCCAAAGGTGATATAATAGTAATTGTTGATGCTGATACTATTATTGGAAGGAGGTCTATTGTGGAACTTGTAAAAGGATTTGAGGAAAGCAAATTTGTGGGTGCAGTTGCTGCAAATGTAAAAATAAAAAATAGAGTAAATTGGATTACTAAATGTCAGGCCGTTGAATTTGTTGCGGGACTTCAAATTGTTAGAAGAGCGTTTGACGAATTTGGTGCTATAACCATCATTCCAGGTGCTTTAGGTGCATTCAAAAAAGAAAATTTTAAAAGTACTGGTTCGTATGGTCATGAAACAATTGTAGAAGACTTCGATCAAACTATAAAAATTCTAAAAACGGGACTTATTACAAGAGGAAGCGATGAAGCAATTGCTTACACTGAAGCACCATCCACAATATCAGAATTTGTAAAACAACGAAAACGATGGTATCGTGGAAACCTTCAGGTTTTATCAAAACATAAAGATGCTCTAAGGAATACTAGGTTTGGAAATTTACAAAAAATAGCCTCACCCTATCTATTTCTAGGGATGGTACTTTCCCCGATTATTGGCCTTGTAACTATCACAAACGTCTTTTGGGGATTGCTTACCGGTGATGTGTTATGGGTTTTGCAGGCTATTTCAATTTTTATGCTTGCCCATATTTTAATGACTGTTTTGGCAATAAGGATCGACAATGAAGATCTTAATTTAATACCTTATGCAATATTTATGCAATTTGGCTATAAACAGATAGTTGACTTATTATTACTAAGGGCCTTATTTGAGCAGTTGGTAGGCAAAAAGGCTATCTGGACTAGCGTGAAGAGGACTGGCGATTGAAATGTTAAATTCAAAAATTTTTAAAATTATTACCTTTACCGTTATTTTTTCATTGTTTATTCCAATTGCATCATCTTATGGCGAAGAATTAGAAACGTTAGAGCTTGAAGTAAAATATACAAATGGTGATAGAAGAGACGCTTTCAAAACAAGTTATGTTGTTTACCAAGACTTTGCAATTACTCCGTTCTTAGAAAAACAATTTGCCACAAACCCTGAGGTGCTCGCTTTACCTGAGGACCACCGATACAAAATTGAAGTCTTTGTTGATGGTATTTATTCAGAATCTGCATATGTAGATTTGAAAAATACTCCAAAAAAATTAGATATAAAAATTCCATTGCCTGGAGGTATTCAATTCAATGTATTTTATGAGAATGGTGAGATTCCAATAGGCCAGGCGGCTATAAAACTAAAATCAAATGGCGATGAAGAGCTATCTGTAGGAAATACCAATCAAGATGGAAAGACTTTGAGATATTGGTTACAACCAACTCTTCGCGCTGAAGATAATTATGAATTAGATATTTTTATTGATGATTTTCTGGTAAAAAGTGTTTCAGGTATTAAGATTTTTACTGGGACCTCTGTAAATCAGAAAATAATTGTACCAGTTCCTGAAATAGTAGAAGAATTGCATACCTTTAGGCTATTTGATACAGAATCTCAACGAATTTTAAAAGATGATGGAAATTACTCTATTGTTTTAGCCGATGAAAACCTTCATCCCTTACACACATCCACAATGAGTAAAACAGGAGAAATTTATTTTTCAAATATACCTTCTGGTGTTTATTCAGTTTTGGTTTTAAATGATGGTAAAAAAGAATCAACCTGGACCCCTACAAAAATTGATAATTTTGGCAAGAAAACCAAATTTGATTTATTTGAAAACAATGACTTGAAACCACTCAAACCAATCTCAGTGCCGATTAAAGACCCAATTGTAGTACCGCTCAAAGATCCTATTTCAGTACCGATTAAACCAATGTCTGCACCAAAAATATATGAACCATCTGTAAAAGAACACTTGCTATCTTGTAATTGTATTGCATTTAGATTTGATGATGTTCAGGACTTTTGGCTAACCGATGTTCAACAAAAAATTCTTAATGAATTCTCAAAAGACAATACTCCAGTAACACTTGGAGTACTAAGTACTGGTTTACAATTTGATGAACAATTGGTAAACGTCGTAAAAAATGGCATTAAAAATGGTCAAATTGAAATTGCAAATCACGGCCTTGATCATACACCTATTACAGAATTTAACAAGCAGGAACTAGACCAAAGAATAAAAACATCTCAAAAACAATTTAATGAAATATTTAATGTAATACCCAAAGTGTACATCCCTGCAACAAATGTTTTTACTGATTTTACCAAACAACTACTCGTTGAAAACGGTTTTACTCATTTCAGTTCAAGTGATGTTTATGATAAACCTCCATATCCCTTACAAAATGAAAAACTGTACAGTTTTCCACGAGTCGCCTCCTCTGCATTTTTTGATCCTGCTCAAAAAAGCTTTATAGGAATACCTGCTGAGAATATATTTCCAATTCTACTAAAATCAATAAAAGAAAATGGGTTTGCTGTAGTTTCTATTCAACCTCAAGAACATGCCGTTTTTAGAGACGGCGAATCTCAAAATGAACCCAATCTAACCCAAATTCAAGAACTTCGAAAATTAATTGATCTTATTAGGGCTGAAAATATAGATATTGTCCACATTAGCGAAATTAACCAAAAAGTTTCAAAAGTTACTACTTCACCTGGTGGAAAATTTTCTGATAATCAAGCAATTCCACTTTGGCTTAAAAATACTGCTGGTTGGTGGAGGGATGGTCATATAGATAATGATACTTTTATTCAGGGAATTCAGTTTTTGATTAATAAAGGAATAGTTCAACTTCCTCCAACTTCTCAAGGATTAGGAGGATCTGAAATCCCTAACTGGGTTAAAAACAATGCAGGATGGTGGGCTGAAGGCGAAATTTCAGATGAAGACTTTATTCAAGGGATAAATCATCTTGTAAATCTAGGAGTAATTATAATTGGAATTTAGGTTTAGATCAATCTAAATAAACCCGTTTTATTTTACCAAAAACATGAAAAAGATCTTCGTAAATGGGTATGGTTCTATAGGGAGCAGAGTTACAGCATTTCTAAAAGATGATCCTGAAATTTCAATTATAGGGGTAGGTAAATACTCTCCAGATGAAAAAGTAAATCTTGCAATATCAAGAGGATTAAAGGTCTATGTCCCTGAGAAAAAATTGCGGGAGTTTGAGGGATTTGAAATTTCTGGCACCATAGAATCTGTACTAGATGACTGTGATTTGATAATTGATGCCTCTCCTGGAGGACATGGATTTATGAACAAGAAAAATCTTTACGAGCCAAAAAATTTAATGGCAATTTATCAGGGCGGGGAAACAATTGTGGGCGATAAGGCAGTATCTGATTTATTGTTTAATTCTCGTGCAAATTATGACCTATCTGCAGGCAAAAAACATGTCATGCAAGGAAGTTGCAACGTTACTGGTATGGGTCGAATTTTAGAACCGTTGAGAGAAAAGTTTGGAAGTAAAATTATTAGATTTGATGTCACTTTAGTAAGGAGATGGGCCGATATTGAACAAACAGAAAAAAAACTAACAGATACCATCGAAATGACGGAGAGCCCTCATCATGGAGATGACGTGAAAACATATTTTGGAGAGGATGCTCCATTATTTGTTAGAGCTATTAAAGTGCCCACAAGACAGATGCACTTACACATTATGGATATTCGGTTCAAAGAAATTGCACCTAGACCTTCAGACATTCATAATATTTTTGTCAATGAGTTTGGTGTAGCTACACTTTGGACTGCAAAGGGAACTAAAGATGTGCGAGATTATGCAAATGAAATGGGATTTAATTTCACAGACACAAACATGATTCATATTCATGCAAACATGACTGTTTCTATCGGAGACACTGTTCAAATTATGTATTCTGATGATCAAACTGGAATTGTAATTCCTGAAAATCATATGTTGATGCAATCGATGCTATTTGGCAAATCATATGAGGAATCTTTTTCCCATACTGAATCTATATTTCATATGAAAGAGAAAAAACTAAAATTAGAACAGAGATTTGCTAAAAAAAGTTAAGTATTAATTTTCTCAATACGAATTTTTTGAGGAACATTTTTAAAAACTTTTTCTACTACTATTCTAAGATCATCCACTTCGATTTTATCCCCCGCTTGCGGTATGTCTTGTAATTTTTCATGTAACAACCCGCTTAATGAACCATAATCGTCTCCTTCCGGAACATGAGTTTTGAAAATTTTGTTAATTTTATCGATATCTATATCGCCATTGGTAATGATGGTGTTTTGATCAATTCTTTCAAATCCTCTAGGTTTTACCAGATCCGTTTCATCCTCAATTTCTCCTACTATTTCTTCGATCAAATCCTCCAAAGTGACTAATCCTTCTACACCACCATGCTCATCGACTACGATTGCCATGTGGGTTTTCCTTCCTTTCATTTCTTTTAGTAAAGCACTCACCATTTTTTCCTGTGAGACAAATACAGGTTTTCTTGAAATTTGTTCTAGATTTTTCATTTTGTTGTCATTTTCTAATTCCTTAAGAACATCTCTTACATGAACAAATCCCACAATGTCA
>JAOTVS010000013.1 GCA_029863275.1 Candidatus Nitrosopumilus sp. | reverse complement strand
TGGATGGGGGGGGGGTTTGTCAAGGTACCTGTATGTCATGTCCCTCCAAATCCTAATACCATCGTTATTCTCTCATAACAAGGTGCATTAAATGGACATTTAGGTCATGGTGATATTTTAATTGATGACACTTTGATCCCAGCTCCGAATACAATTTCATCAGAAGATTGTGTTGTGGAAGACATAGATCAAGTGCCAGTTGACTGTACTGTAAATCCTGATGAAGTTTCTTTGCAACTTGAGGCAATTGAAGAAACTACCATTCCAAAAAAATATTCATGTAATGAAGATTTTATCATTGAAGATATGTCCGTAGTATGTCCATCAAATAGTATTGAATTTGAGGATTTTTCCCCTGATAAAACTGACGAACAAACCTTTGATGAATTGATAAAAAATTTAGGTGATACATCCAAAAAACACTGTATTGTGACTTTCGAAATAGAATTTGCAAGTCACGACTAAGTATTTTTAAATCAAGAAATTTGGATTAATGTACCAGAACCAACACTAGTAGCAGGAGAACTCATCTAACTTGACTTACCAGCACTAGTAATTGTTGGACTTGGAAGTATGATGTGGGTAATCCCCGCAGTAACTAGTGTTGTAGGTGCTGGAATTTACTTGTTAAAGTTTAGGGTTTGAGAAAGATATGAAATTATTTTCTAGGTCTAAAATATTTTGATTTAAAATAATTAAATCAAAATATGTCATAAAAAAAGATAACACAAGATTATATGGATATTTTATTAAGTTGTTACAGTGAAAATAAAATCCACAAACCTCTTAATTTTTGGACTACTGGTTGAAGGAGTAGCCCATGTCATGATATTTCAAAATGGATATTGGAATGATTTTATTTGGATGATTACTATACCAAGCCTGGTAATTCTATTCACAGTATACCAACATATGAAAAATAACGAAATAAAAAAGAAAACAAGGCGAATTAAAAGATATTCCAACTTCTAGAGAAATACATCTTTGTTTTTCTTCAAGGGGAATAACCTCCCCACTTCATTTAGGCACGAAAATACAAAATAAAGTCTAGTTTTTTGTCTAATTAAATTATTTAAGAGTTGGTTAATTTAGGCGATAAAATCTCATATTGACTTAAAATAGGTAAAATACCATAGTGTACGGTACCTTTATTACTGATCTGGTATTATTACCATCCATGGCAATGCAGGAGGTAAAACAAAGATCGAGTCAAAATAGAATTTTTGATTCTGCCAAAAATACCATAACCTCTACTTGCATAGTAGAATGTTATGTTTGTGGAAAGGGCTTACAAGAGGGACACTCAATTACAGCAAAAACACTTCCATCTGGGATTGTCTTGTTTTGTGATGTTCATTATCCAATACAATAATCTTTTTTAAGGAATTTAATGAAGATTATTTTTTAACAACCTACATCCACATAATTCATGATTGAATCAAAAGAGATAGCTGAGAATTTATCCATTTGTAGAATATTAAACGGAATGTGGCAGGTTTCTGGAACTCACGGGTATATTGATCCTGAAAAAGCAATCAGTGAAATGATAGAGTATCATAATTTAGGATTTACGACATGGGATTTAGCAGATATTTACGGACCTGCAGAGTTGTTTATTGGCAAATTTAGAAAAAAACTTCAGGACCTAAAAGGAAAGGATAAATTAAAAAATTCACAAGCCTTAACAAAATTTGTCCCAAATCCAGGCCCGATGACTAAAAGTATTGTCAATCATTACATTGACAAGTCTCTTGAAAGAATGAATACTGATTCCATTGATTTAATCCAATTCCATTGGTGGGATTACAATAACCCGAGTTACATCGATGGACTGATTAATTTATCCGACATTAGAGATGATGGAAAAATAAAACACATTGGATTGACCAATTTTAACACAACACAATTACAAATTGTTAAAGATCAGGGATTTGATATTGTATCTAATCAGGTTCAATTTTCAATTTTAGATCAAAGGCCAGAAAAAATAATGATCCCATTTTGTAGTAAACACAATATTTTCCTGTTATCATATGGAACTTTGCTGGGAGGATTTTTGTCAGAAAAATATCTAAATTCTCCAAAACCTACTAGGACTGATCTCTCTACTGCAAGTCTTCAGAAATACTACAACATGATTAATGCTTGGGGTGGTTGGGAATTATTCCAAGAATTATTACAAATTCTGCATCAAATTTCTAAAAAACACTCTTGTACTATTGCAAATGTGTCGACCTCCTTTATTTTAGAAAAAGCTACAGTTGCAGGAGTAATCATTGGTACAAGATTGGGGATATCTGAACACAGAGAAGATAATTTAAAGGCGTTTGGATTGCATTTAGATTCTGAAGATATTTTTGAGATTCAATTAGTTACCCAAAAATCAAATGATCTTTTTGAGAGCATTGGAGATTGTGGAGATGAATACCGTTAATCAAAAACTAAAAAACTAATTCTCGAAACTTTTTTCAACTTCTTGAGCCATCATTTCTAACCTGCTTGTATCTCCGAGTTTCCTGTAGGTTAGTTTTTCTAATGTCTTAATTATGCTAATTGCTGCTCTATACTGTGGAATTTTTGGATCATTTAGTTCTCCATACATTCCAATTCCCTGAATGCCATTTTGTTTTGCAAATCCTAAAATCAATCCATTAAAGCCTGTTATAATTGATTTTTGGGTAGTCTCCATTCCCATATCGTACATTTGTTTTGTTAACTCTTTTGAGGTTGTAGTGACTAGGGTCCTGGAATTTTTATTCAAATTTCTATTGGTATGAAACCCGCCCAAAGTATAGATGAATTTTGCAGAATACTTTTTTGAAATATCAATTACGTCTTGGCATAATGAATTAAGTTCTTGATTATTCTGTGGTTGACCTGTCCCACCTCCAAACAAAATTAACCTATCTGTAAATCTGTACTCCCAATTCTCAATTGGAACATCAATGTAACCTCCTTTATCTACAACATATGTTGGAAATTGGCTTTTTGCTATTCTAAATTGAGTGGTATGCAAACTCTCATTGATAAAATTAATTACAATACTCCCAACATTCCCCATATCTTGCATAGCTGCAATAACTATGGGTTTTTCAACGTCTGGCTCTTTTGTTTGGGTATACTCCATCATTAAATTTTATAATTACTTAATTAAAATCTGTAGCCTGTCTATTTGCGAATATTAGGGCTGGAAAGTGCTAGTTTTCCTGGATTTTTCTCTTAATTTCAGCCACGTTATCCCCAAATACGTCAATTCCGGCATCATATGCCTCCATAGTGTTTTCAATTGAATTTGGTTGGTTTTCATCTATGCTTTTGTTTGACATATATTGTCCAGAATCGTGAATGTATTTTTCAAATACCATTCCAAAAACACATTCATTGATATTTTTAATTTGCCAATTTTCTTTAGTTGAATTTAGTAAATTGAAATATCTTGGAATCTGACTGGTTGCAATACTCAATAGATTTTTTAATTCATTTCTATCTTCTTCAGTTATTTCCATCTGTTATTCCTTTATATCAACTCCTATATGAAATTAAGAGTTCATATGCAGTTTGTCCGAATTTAATCTATTCATTCCATATGGACTGTTTTTTCAACCATGCGACTAGGTCTCTATACAATTGGCTTTTTTGTACATTTAAAATATTAATCTCAAGATTGGTAGATAGTTTTGCTGTTTTTGTATATTCTTCATATTTTGCAAAAATAATTTTATCCAGATATGTTTCACCCTGAATCTCCTTTTTAGCTAGTTCTTCTGAATCAGTCATAGAAAAACTTGCAAAAAGTACTCCGTCGGCCCAATATCCATTACCTGCCTCTAGTGTTGACATCATATTGAGTAAATCATCTAGACTCATTTTGATGATATCTCTAACAATTATTGTTGTGTAGGGTTTATGGTTAAATTCAGTCATTTTATTTTCTTGATCTTATCTGTTTTCGTAGAAATGATTAGTTTTATTGATTTGCTTTGGATAAATATGAATGAATTCTAAATTCCATGTTAGATGTGTACTTTAATCAAATAAATTACGAAAATAAACTGATCAAATTGGATAACTAATGAATACTTTTGATGCCATAATCAATAGACGAGCAATTAAAAAATTTGATCCAAATCACAAAATGACTACTGATGAAATCAAATTTTTAATGGAATTGGCAATTTTGTCTCCTAGTAGTTACAATCAACAAAATTGGAGATTCATTACAATCTCTGAACAAAAAATAAAAGAAGAAATCAGTAAAGCCGCTCGTAATCAAGCCCAACCTTCTGATGGTTCTTTGGTCATAATTTTATGTGGAAATACTAGCGCATGGATGGATAATCCAAAAAGATATTGGAAAAATTACCCCAAAGAAAAACAAGAATATGTGGCAAATGCCCTCAAAAGAAAATATTCTGATAACTCACAAAACAAAAGAGATGAGGCAATGAGATCTTGTGGTTTTGCTGCTCAGACTATAATGCTTGCTGCAAAACAAATGGGTCTTGACTCTTGTCCGATGAGTGGATTTGAATATGATGAGCTAGCCAAAATAATACATCTCCCAAATGACCATTTGATCGTAATGATGATTGTCGTTGGAAAGGCATTAGAGCCTCCCGGTCAAAGAGGTGGGCAGTTACCCATTGAGGAAATTGTTTTTGAAAACAGGTTTTCCTAAAAATTTCTAAAAATATTTTTTAAAATTTATGTTTTAAAAAATACTCATTTTGTTTATTTTTTTTATTTTACCTATAGAAATCTAAGAAATTAAATTTGCTCATTATGCCAGCAAAAAAAATTACAGGATCTAAAAAACCTGCAAAGAAGACTGCAGCAAAGAAGACTGCAGCAAAGAAGACTGCAGCAAAGAAAAGCAGTGTAAAAAGAACCTCAAAAAAATAAAATTTTTGAGGGGATATTTTTTTTAAATTCAAAAATTTCCTAAATTCATAAATTTCCTCAACTAGTGATTTCAAATTTCTCACCTTTACTCTAATCAAATCCTTTTTTTCGTCATTTGTTACTACATTTTCAAAGCCCTTGACTTTAAGAAATGTTGAGAGTGGATTGGAAATATTTTGTTTGTTATCCACTATTAACACTTTCATGATAAATCTAAAATTTTTATTTGATAGTCCTGCGCCAATTTCTTCCCTAACAGACAAGAGTATTGTTTTCTTACCCTTCCGATAATTAGATCTTATTATTTAATTTACAACAATTATTTTTTTGAAAATGAATTTTTGTTGAGAGGATAACGTTTTGACGTAATGTATATGAATAAATTTTTTATTTGGGTGTTTTTTTCCAAACTTGAATTTGTCCCCCATATACTTCGTTATCATATACTAGGGCTGGAATTTGAGCATAAAACCCCTCTCTACCAGAACTAAAAACTTTAGCTGGAAGTGGTATCTCATGTTCTTTACCATCTGGCATTTTTAGTGTTACAAAAACAATTTTATTTTTTGGCTTTTCAGTATTTTCTTCAGACATTACCCTAAGACATTTCATTGATCAATATAAAATCATGTCCAGATAGAGTTACAGATTTTATCTAATATTTTTGAACTTAATTTATTCAAAAAGTTAAAAATTTTTTGAATTATTTTTGAATTCCTGATTTCAAAAATGCTATGGTACACTCAGCTAGTTCCTGATTTGAGTGCTTTTTGATTTGATGTTTGCAATTTGGGCATGAATATTCAGTATCCTCGATATTTACATCCTCACCTACTTGCTTCATACAGCATTCCATTAACTCAAAAGTTGAATGGGAATCCATTGATAATTTACATGTAGGACATTTCACCATGATGTTAATTTATGGCTAAGAATTTTAATTTTGTTAATAAATTGAAATTCGTTTAAAATATTGTTGATGATTAAACGACTGTTTAGAATTCTTGATGATATTGTTTTATAGAAATTCTACATGTAGGGATACACGCCTTCGGTTAGGAGTCCAAACATGCTATAAACGACTGCAAATCCAAGACGGGTATTTTATGATAAATCTAAAAAATTATTTATTTATTTCCTTTATTAGAATTTCATAATATCTGTTCGAAGATTTTTATTTCCATATTGTTCTAAAATGGGGATTTTTTATTTTTCTAAATATCATATAATAAAATAAAACCCACAACTAGACCGGCAATTGCAACTCCCATAGAAATGTAAAAACCTAATTTCATAATTGTTCTTAAAAAAGACTGAAATTTAGAGTTTCACTTTTTTTAAAACCTAAACTTTGATAAAATGTGTTGACTAAAATAATTTCATTTTCCAATCATCAAACCAACTTTATTCATACTTGTGCAACTTTATATGGTATTGATAGAATATTTACCTTTTTTTGAGTAATGCGTCCTCTGGAGTCTTATCTTGATTTTTTTCCCAATGCCACAAATGATATTTTTTCCAATGAGTTTCCAGATCTTGAGTGTTGGGCCCTTTTCCTAATGGTGTACCACAAATTTTACATTGAATCATTAAATTTATCTGCTTTTAGAAAAATTAAACCTTTAGAAAAATCTGTCTAATTTGACAAGATATGCAATATGAAACAAACATCTTTTATGATACCATCTTTCATAAATTATTCTTGCAACATCAAATCTAAGATTCTTTTTACAATGTGTGCATATAATTATCATGTTTTGAAAATAGGTGAAAAATGATTATAATGCATTGGTTATTGTATTACTAGCCACACCAAGTTCAATATTTATAGAAAACTCGATAAAATTTTCATTTTTGTATGGTGTGGTTATTATTTCGAATAAAGTTCACATGCTAGATTTTTTCACAATGTTTTCCATATTGAACTACATATCCATTATAATTTGATTCATCGAGGGTAAATATTGACATATTCATTGTTAAGTCGTTGCATGTATTGTGGCAAAAAACAGTCAAACCTGAATCTTTTTTGCATAGAGTGTAAAAAACGAGAATGGTCTAAAGAGGTTTGACCTCTCGACATAATTATAGATTAATTTAATCTCAATAATCTTTTTTTAAAAAAATGTCAAGTGAGCACCTCTTGCCACACTGGCACATCTATATTTTAGATATATCTCCAAAATGTTGATGAGTGTAGATCCCATGGAATATGAAAATCCAGAAATGGAGATTTGGTTACTTACCTATCTCTATTATCACCGACGCGACCAGTCAGTAGTTGCCAGTGAATTACTAGAAGACATCCCCCAAACTCTTCTAAGGACACTTCCGACACAGACACATCTTCATTATATGGTGACTAGATTTATTCGGGCAGGATATTTTAAAGAGGCTTTTGGAACATATAGGGCAGGCACAAAATATCATCTTTTTATTACTGAATCAGGAATAATGGAATTCAGAAAACAACTCTCATCTTTATTTCATACCTCTAAAGATGAATCCATGTTAAATACAATAATTGATGATTCTGTGGGAGATGGGGAATTAAAGAAATTAATTAAAGAATTTTTTGCAAAAAATAAAGATTGCAACGAAGATGAATTTGATACTCGATTACACAAATTTACTAATTATCTTGGAAATGAATCAATTATCTGGATTTTCAAATTAATCCTTAAAGGTTCAAAGAAAAGATAAATTCTATTTTAATGGTAAATTATTGGTTTTATACTATATCATCAATACCAAAAAAATTAATTAAATAAAAATTAGGATTTTTCTTGAGCTTTGGCCTGTCCTATTTCGCCAGACTCCTCTTGCTTTTCAAACACCCTATATTCACCAATAACGCCATTACACTTTTGACATGTGTATTGCCCTCTCTCCACTAACACTAAATTATCGGCCACTTCTTCACGGTTATTTTCTTCAAGTTGGATTTTTGGTGGATTGCTAAATTCCTCCTCACAAATTTTACAATAATGCTTTTTCATTTGTTGCTCTTCAAGTTTTCCTAAGGGTGCAAGAAATAATTTACCAACTCCTAAATCAGCTTTTTTTGTTTGCTCCTGAGTTATTTCTGCTACAATGTAGCCACCCGAACCATGTAATTTTACATCAGACAAATCATATTGTTTTTCTCTAGGATCTTAAAATACCCTTAGAAAATCAGTTTTATTGAAAATTTATTCTCAATTTAAGCTAAAATTTTCAAAACTATGAATATTTTATCTGGGTTTTACTAGATAAATTAAGATGGATGTATCAGATGTCTTTAAAAAACGAAATTTCAAGAATATTGATTTTAAATACGAAGATTTGGTTGGTAAAGACCTTTCTGACGCTTTTTTGAGTGGGGCAGACCTTAATGGTGCAGATATCCACAATGCTGACCTTAGTGGGGCAGATTTGAGTAAATCCAAACTTAGAAATGGAATTTTATTTAATGTTAAATTTCGTGGATCTGATTTACGTGGAGCAGACTTAAGAGAAGCAAAAATTTGGGATGCTGATATGTATGGAGTAGATTTGCAGGGTGCAGATTTGAAAGGAGCTGATTTATTTAATACTGATCTGAGAAGCAGTGATTTGAGCAACGTAGACCTTAGTGGAGCATATTTAAAAAATAATAATTTTGAGGGTTCTCTGATGGAAAATACTGTATTTTCAAACACTTACTATGATAAAAACACAATTGATACAATATCAGACAATAACGCTAAATTGAATTTAAAGAAGTATGGTATTTTCTGGTAAATCCTAGTCCTGTTATTTCTGTACTACCTCTTTTCCAAATTTAAACAAAACTAGAAAAAAAAACAAATTCGCGCAAAATTCTTTTCTGTCTATTATCTAAATTTAAATTCATTTTCTTTGCTAAATCTAAAGAAATTTGAAATATTTGTCCAAAAGAACTCCCTACTGAAAATGAAATTAATGATTTATCAGGTATTTCATCGACATTAGATGAATATAATTGAAAGTCTTCTTTTTTAATTTTAATCCTAGTTTTAAAAATTAAATTCATAATTAATTTAATCAACTTTTCATCTAGTCTTCCTTGAATGGATTTTATGATTCTATTAATTTCAATTTTATCTTCATTTGATAATTTAATCATGTACCTTTTGTTATTTCTATGAAAATAAAATTATCTAATAATGTCAATACTCAAGATAAATTTTTAGAAAATGAAAAAGCTCAGATTTCTAAATTAGTAAATGTAACCTGTCAGGACTTTTTTAGATTTCTTTACTTATTTTTGATTCAAATGATGGATTTTTAAAAATATTTTTATTGATTAGTAACTATTTTATTTCCTTATTTTTAGATTTTTTTTTGATTTTTTTCAACTCTTTGAATTTTTCTCGTTTTCTTTTTAATTCTAAATCTAAGATAAGGTAAGTTTTTCCAGTTTCACATAGTTTCATTTCTCCACTATTTTGATCATGAACCGATTCAATAGATCCTTCATCTAGCAAATCTCCTACAATTTCCCAAGATCTACCTGATGAAATTTCAAATTTATACGATAGGGTTGAGACCTTTGTAAAATAACCATTTTTTGAATTACGTATAACAAACTCCTTAATTTTTTCTTCTGTAGTTTGAGATTTTGCCTTTCTTTGAAATTTCCTAAATGGTTTTTTGTTAAATGACAATTGTTTTGTTTTTAATACCCTGGTATTTTAGGAGTGTCATTCTAATTTGTAATAGGCATTCTTGACAAAGAAATATCCTTAAGTATTTTTGTGCCATACTAATAATCAGAAAAGTCAAACGAGTTCTCATCAAAAACTGAATAGGTTTTGGTCTTAAACTCTGGTTACAGATTAAAGAGATTCTGGAACTTGACTTTTTTACAATGATTTTTAAAATATTTTCACGCTTTGATTTTAAAAAAATTAATGAAATTATTTTCTTTGAATTTTAAATAGTTTTGATTGAACTGTAATACAATATTCATACAATTGAAACATTTTAAATTCAATGTTTACACATTGGAAACACTGGAAAATCGGGCGAAATTCGTTATTGTGTGTAGTTTTGTCGCGTCCGATTTTTTTCCAGAAACTTTATCAAAAATCTTGAATTTAAAATTTGAATAGAGTTCGATTTTATTTTAATCAATTAAATCTGGAGATAATATGTAAAAATTTATTCTAAATTAAAATTCTAACTAACGTAAACCTCAAACCCAAATTGTGCTTCATAACAAGGATATCCAAATTAATTTTTGCATAAATTCATGTAATCAAATCTATGATTTTTAGAATAACACAAGCCTTTTTGCATCCATATTAATACGACAAATCATGAATCGTATATTTTAAATCTAAACAACTATCCAAATAAATATGCCTAGTCTAGAGGAAATTAGAAAAATTTTAGACGATAATGCTATATCATCTAAAGTAATTCCTCCTAACCCTCAATTAGATTGGATTTTAATATGCGAAAAATTTAATGGTACTAAATTAGGTGTTGGAATCGCACATCTTAAAGGCCTCGATACTATTGAATTATTTTTACACATGAATCTAGGAGAAGATGTCAAACAAGCCTTTATGAAAAATAATTTTCATAATGAATTTATGAATGAATTTGATATTGTGACTAAAGCATTACCGCATGTCTCAGTAATGATTTCTCCAAATTTAAAATCGATGAAATCGATATCTATTATTAAAAAATTATACGGAGATATTACTCCACAACAGCTCCTTGATTCAGCAAATAAGATCCTCGAAACCGTTGGGTTGGTTTTAGCCCTCATAAGAAAACATGGTAATTTATCCACAAATGAAGTTGTACAAACTGATTCTAGTTTTTATGCCTAGTGGTTACTTTGCCTAAATTAATCCTATAAAAATTCACTTATAGTTAGTTTCTGTCTAATAAACCTCTTTTGTGCCTAAAACCAAGTGATTGTTATAAATTACATGAGTTTACCAGAGAAAAATCATGACTCAAACCAAACCTTTAGTAGATATTGTCAATGTTGTGGCCTCTGCAACTATTGACCAAAAATTAGATCTTAATGATATTACTAAAAAATTCCCCGATGTGGAATATCATCCTGAACAATTTCCAGGAGCCGTATTTAGACTAAAAACCCCTAAGACTGCAACTCTTCTTTTCACCTCTGGAAAGATGGTTTGCACTGGTTCAAAATCAGAAGAAATGGCAGTAAAAGCAGTAAATACTGTAGTTCAGAAATTGAGAAAAGGTGGAATCAAAATTAAAAAAAATGCAGTTGTCACCGTGCAAAATATAGTCTCATCGATTAATCTTGGTGGCAAAGTACATCTAGAAAAAGCTGCCAGAACACTACCTAGAAGTATGTATGAACCAGAACAATTCCCAGGGTTGATTCATAGAATGCTTGATCCTAAAACAGTAATTCTTGTATTCTCATCAGGAAAACTTGTTTGTACTGGAGGTAAAACAGAAAAAGATGTTTACCGTTCAGTTAATTTACTTCATAGCTTGCTTGAAGAAAAAGATCTTATGATTTATGATTAAATCATAATATCTACAAATTATTTAATAATCAATACCACTCTTTTTAGGATTAAATATTTTAAATATTGTTTTTCATAAAGAATTCATTAAAGGTTAATTTACAAATCCATGTTTTGATCTATTTTAAGACCTTTGTATCTATTTCTTATGGTTACTTCGGTAACATTTGCAGCCTCTGCAATATCTCTTTGAGTAATGTCTTCGCCATTTTTTACACATGACAAGTACAATGCAGCAGCAGCCAAACCCATTGGGTCTTTACCAGCTGATTCTTCATGTTCTTGTGCTACTTTTAGAACTTTGGTTGCATAACGCTTAGTTTTCTCTGTAATTCCAAGTCTACTTGCAATTCTTGCAACACACTGAACAGAATCAACTACTGGCATAACTAGTTCTAATTCTTTAACTAATAATCTATAACATCTTGCAATATCTTTTCTTTTAATGTTGCCAGCCTCACCCACATCTTTTAGTGTTCTTGGTGTTTCAGTATCTCTACATGCAGCATAAAGAGCGGCTGCAATTAACGCAGATATTGATCTTCCTCTAACTAGTCCTTTTTCTAAGGCCTTGCGATAAATGTATGCAGCTTTCTCCATTACGGAATCTGAAATCGCAAGTTTGTCTTTTAATCTATTTAATTCGCTGAATGCTTGTCTAAAGTTCCTATCTACTGGTTCATGGACCTGACTTCTACTATCCCATGTTCTTAATCTCTCAATTGTGCTTTTCATGGATGCAGTTAGGGGTTTTCCTGAGGCATCTTTGTTAATGGGGTTGATTATTGTGGCCAAACCCATATCATGCATGGTAAGGGATGTTGGCGCACCTGTTCGTGCTCTATTTCCACTTTCATCTTGGGTGAAGGCACGCCACTCAGGACCTGACTCTTGTGATTTTTCTGATACTACATATCCACATTTACTACAGAATTTTTCTCCAGTCGTGGTATCTGTAACCATTTCATTTTTACCGCAACGGGAACAGGATTCACCGACTTTTGAATTTGATCTAACCATGAACTTCAGGAATAACTAGTTTTTATGGTTATAAGTACTATGCATACTATGGTTTTACCACTTATGATATGCCTATTTTCTTAAGATATAATTAGTAAAAATAGATATTTTCACCCTCAAGTATTAAGGAATTTATCGGTATTAGTAAAAATAGTATGGCAAGTTAAATTGACCAATTAGGAAAGCAAGCAAGTTTGATGCTCCTTTAGCCTCAGTCCCTTTGGGGGATACATTGAAGACATCAAACCAGCAAACAGTCTTGCTTCCTATTTTTGGTATTAATTATTACTTTCAAAAATTGTTAAAATTCACAGAGTTTTTTTATTTAATCAAAATGGATCAAAAAATTGATCTTATCTGCCTAGAAATAAAATCATATTCGTAAGATTTTGAAATCTGTTCAAATTGAACATCCAATTTCTTTTAATATCTTCTGAGAATGTATTTTGAGTCATCAAGTTTGACGGCATTGTTGTATTTGCCATACCCTAGAATTTCCTGCCGTCAAACAATTAATAAAGAAACCAAAATACCACAATATTTTTCAATTATGTTGAGAAACTAAAAATCTTTGATAATAACTTGTAAAGGAACAAAGAAAAACAATAAAATCGAAAAATGTTCTTTTTTCTATAATGGTAATTGGGGTGATGAGGATTTAGTATCTCATGAAACTTATCATGAATCTTTTCAGACAAAAGATATCTTTTGGCTGGGTTTTGATATTTCTGTGCAGTATGGAAAATCAAGTGGAAGAGATGGAAAACATTCTTAATTTTATTAAACTATAAATGCAACATTTATTCCTACACACTCAATTTTCAATATGAATGTGTTTTTATTTTTTTAAAATTTCTTAAATTAATTTTTTAATTTTACTTATTAAAAATCCCCAAAATTGTATTCATAAGGTATATTTAATTTCTAAAATCTAATATTGGTATGAATAAACTTGTATCCTTTGGGAATAAAAGAACTTATGAAGATTTTATAAAACAAGTACCAATACAATGTCGTCCTCTTTTTGATTCAATTAGAGACTATTGTTTTTCTTTGGGAGAAACCGTTGTTGAAGATATACGTATGCATAGAATTGTTTTTGGAAAATCCATAAGTTTTAGATGGTTCGCAGATGTCTCACCTAACGAAGACGCGGTAATAATTAAAATCCAAAAAAATCGTAAAGAAGAGCCACAAATCCACGAAATTCAATTAAACCAGAATTTAAATGAAATAAAAAAAATTCTAAAAGATGCATTTGATAAAATCCATTAAATTTTTTGAAAAAATCCAAATCCTCAAAATGAAATTTAAAATCCTCCATGCCTAAAAACCCGATACAAAAATCTTAAAAATTTTATTCCAAGTGATTCTGTAATGATTAATGGAAAATGATGATATTCTCTTGTGGTCAAAAGATTATTTTCTTAAATGGTCTGATTTTAAAGCAAGCTCAAATCCATCAGCATTTGAAGATTCTTCTAGTTGTATTAAATTTCATTATACATGGATGGTAAATTCAACAGTACATGAGGATAAAATTTATTTTGAAATCTATGATATAAAATTACATACTCAATTTCTTCGACATCTTTCATGGGTACGGAAAGGTCAATCTTCCATGGACCTCTTAAAACATGAGCAAGGTCATTTTGATCTTACTGAAATGGAACGATCTTCAATTACTGAAAAAATCCAAAAAAAATTTCATGCGCGTAAATTCCCTACTATAGGACAAAATGAAGAACAACAAAAACAATTTGCCCGAGAACAATCAGGTATTATGATTGCAAAAGAGTTGGAAAAACTATTTCTGGATTTAATCCAAAAAAGAAAAAAATATGATGAAGATACTGAATTTGGTCATAATAAAATTATTCAAAATGAATATGACCTAAAATTTGATAGTTTCAGAAAAAAGTAAATTGTAATTTTTGAATTTTGCTATTTCTACTTGAAATTTTAATTTTCAGAAATATTGTTTATGAAGTTTACTAGTCCTCTATAATATTTAATATGAAAATTAATATCGTCAATTTCTGATTTCTTAAATTCTGCTAGTTCTGGTCCAAAATCTCTTTTATCCATTTGAATTTGATTTAATGTATTCTCATTAACCTCAATCATGTGAAATAAACTATGAAGGACTTCGGCTTTTGTCAGAGTCTTCTCACGTGATTTTTTAAGTAAAGTCTCAATCCAATCCATAAGAATTCAACGAAAAGTAATTATTTCATTTCCTCAATGTGAAATTTTCATTCATTTACTCTATTTTTTTAGTCTCAATTCACTTTAGAAAATAATTAATATTCAAATTTGTCTGATTTGAAATTTTACTAAATTTAAATTATTACTTTGATTTTTGAGATTTTTTTCGCCTTTCAGTGATTTCTCGATTTCTTTCAACATCAGAGTGAACCTCTACATGTTCATAAAGAGCCTCTTTTGAGTCAAAAATTTGCTCACAGTAATAACATTGATGCATTTTGTTTGTTAATCTCTCTGGAATTTATTATTTTTTCTTGAAAGGCAGCTAAAATTAGGATTAACGGTACTAAAATAGAACTTATTTGATATTTGGAAGACTAATTGTCTTCTTTTAGAAATTTTTGACTACCATTTCAAGATACCTCACAATCTGTGTCTATTTTTTATTTTGTCTCTAATCCAATATCTGACGGGATAAATCCATGTCCAATTACAAGAGACAAAATTGATTCCTCTAAAATAAGATACTCCTTGTTTATTATTAGATAAAATAATGCGCTTATGGTTGCTACTACTAGCAATAATGCGTCAATGCATGTCATTACTTTACTTGGGAGGAGTAAATCATTCTATAATTTTTATCAATTTTGTGATTAGACCTTGAATAAATTTGAATACAAAATAATTTGTATAACCTCATATGCTATTATTTAAATATTGTATCCTAAAACTTTTGAACAGATTTTAAAATACTATTCTTAAAATTTTCAATCATGAAAGTTATTCATGATACTCAAATCAATGAGTCAAGTGATAAACTTTGGAATACTCTTAGATCCTTTGATGGGGTTGAGAAATATTTATCCATAGTAACTAAATCAGTTATTACTGGAAATCAAAAAGGATCTAAAAGAACATGTGATGTAAACCTGGGACATCAAGATTTTCAAACTCTAGAAACGCTTGAATTTTTAGATGAAAAAAATAAAATTTTAACTGTTTGCCTAGATGAGGGACCAATCCAAATACGAGGAATGAAATTTACATTTACTGTAAAATCAACTGGAGATGGAAAATCTAATTTTACCATAAGTACAGATGTAGGAAATCCTGATGCAGCAGGTGCTGCACAAACAATCTTTTCTATGATCGGCCAAGGATTAAAAAAATTCCATGAGCAATAACTACATTTACCTTCTTTCTGATCTTTAAGATCTTCATGACTTTAATAGCCTTAGAAATGAATCTAAATCCTGTCTCTTTTAAAATATTTTCCAAGACAATTCTCTCCCCGAGATATCCAAAAAAAAATTCTTTTAGACATTGAGGATAGTTTCAAATCCGGATACAAGAAATTGATCTTATGTGCACCAACTGGAGTTGGAAAATCGTTAATTGGTGCAACTGTTTCTAGTTATTTTGATAGTTCTTTTACAGTTACGGCATCAAAACAACTACAGGATCAGTATATCAAAGATATTCCATTCCTTAAACCTGTAAAGGGCAAACAAAATTTCCCATGCTTAAAGTTAATGCAATCTGAAAAAATGGATAACGCTAGACGAGCAATGCGTTGGGGATTAACTTGTGATAAAGGACAATGCCAAGAAAAAATTATCAAAAACGGGAAGGAAATAACTGAAATTTGCAAATTTAAACCCACAATAAAACAAGTAGAAGAAAACACACAGGATAAAAATTCATGTCATTACTATCTCCAAAAATATGATGCCCTAGTCTCAAAACACTCTCTTTGGAATTATCATGCCTACTTTCAAATTATGACCTACAACAAAAAATTATTTGAGGATTATTTGGACAGAAAAGTCTCTGTTTTTGATGAAGCTCATAAAATTGAAGACCAAATTATACAATTTGTAGGATTTGATATTTTTAGTGGGCAAATAACTGAGTGTAATTTAAACACAGAAAGATATGATTTTTCAGATTTAGATTCAATGATTCAACTAACAGATGATATTGCTTATTCTTATGCAAAACAAATCAAAGAAATCAAAGAGAATAATGAGTATCAAAACAACCCGGACTATGAATTGATCACTCGATTAGAAAGGAGATATGAAAAGGCTGCTCAGGCAAAAATAGACATTATTGCAGACAAAAAAAACTTTATAGTAAATGAACCGACTACAGACATTAATGGAAATTTTAGAAATATTTCTTTAAAACCAATAGATGTATCTAAATTCTCTAAATCTCTTTTTACAACCGAATTTCAAATTTTCATGTCTGCTACCATTGATCATAAAAGTTTCTGTGAGAACATGGGTTTTGAAAAAGATAATGTTGCATTTATCGATACAGAAAAATCCCCATTTCCTATGAAAAATAGAACAGTGGATTTTCTAAACATAAAGCGTTTAAGTTATGGATCTACAGAATCGGATGAACTAGAGGTGATTCAAACTATTGATCGAATTTTGAACGAACACTCTAAAGAGCGAGGGCTAATCCTTACTTCTTCTATTTCCCGTTGTAATAAAATTCTTAGAAATCTTTCCCCAAATAATATGAAGCGAGTTAGAATTTGTCATAGCATGAATAAAGACGGAAAAACTCAAGACGAAGTGATAGCGGAACATTCCAAAGATCCAAATGGTGTTTTACTTTCATCATCTCTTTGGGAAGGTGTTGATTTGAAAGATGATCTCTCGAGATTTCAAATTATTGCAAAAGTGCCATATCCAAATTATACAGAAAAAAGAGTTAAAGCAAAAATGCAAAAATTTCCTCTTTGGTATACTTCCCAAACATTAACAAAAATTTTACAAGGTTTTGGTCGTTCTATTAGAAGTGAGAATGATTGGGCTAAAACTTATGTTTTAGACACTGCCATAAATAACGTCTTTTTTAAGGCCCAAAGTATGATTCCGCGAGCATACTATGATGTTTTAGGAATGGATGACATCTAAAAAACAATTATTCAAACCGCATAACCTATGTAGGGAAAAATACTATTATTTACGTCTACGACGTGGGTGTTTTTCAAAATATCGTTCTATATTGTCATTCCATAATTTAGTTTCTGGCAAGTGAGAGCGAACATGTGGACTTTTTCCGTTATTTGATAAAATTTCACTATGTTTTTCATAGAACTGATCTGTCTCATTAACAAGAACATCTAGAAAATCAGTGGCCTCCATAGCCTCTAAGCCTTTTGGATCGCGATGAGTCAGGATGGATTTTACCAATGTGTCTAGTTTTGCAGATTTTATTTTGTATTCGCTTAGGATTCGATGTTCAAATGAAATCATTTCATCTAGTAGTGAAATTCACCACTGTATGTTCATTTCGGCACTTATGATATGTCAAAAACAAAGATTTTCTTGCCTATTTCCAATAATTACTATAATCAATCAAATCTAAAAAGCCCAATTATTCCCTAAAATCATTTTTCAAAGATCCAGCCATGCCTTCAAATCGTTGATTCGGTCATTTAACAAATTCTCAGTCAACGGCTTCATTATTTGTCTGATCATATCTTTGGAAATATCTTCTCCGTTAAACAACCCAGCAATATAGACCAGCCCTCCTGCTATGGGTCTAGTGTCTATGAATTGTAAGTATTGATTTTCCTCTAAAATATGATATTTGCTGTTTAACCATGTTTCCATAGTTGAGTTTTCTAAATTAGTTTTTTGCAATAGTAACTGAATATATTGCCATCCTTGCTCGATGTTTGTGGGTGCTTTTTTTCTAATTTGGGCAACATCTGGATTTACCTTATCTAAATATGCTAATCTACGGTTCAATAATACTGCTTAGTATGGATTTACATAAAATTACTGATTAACTAAGAGCTGACTAAAATCTCATTTCAAATTAACTTTCTTGACACAATTCTCTGTTGACTGTTGGTCATTATTCTACATAAGAAAGAACTCATTTAGAATTAATTTGTACAATAAGACAAGATAACAAATGAATGAAACCAAACAGACTCAAATCAACTTGGGGGATTACAACAAACCACAAGAGCACACAAAAGCCATAGGAATTGGAAAAATTTCAGGATGTATTATTAACATTAAAAATTTTCATACAAATCGAGGCAAACCTTCCCAATATACCCCGAAAGAGGCAATTGGTGATGATGGATTGACTGATTATAATATAATTGATACAACGGAATCATTTGATGTCAGTGGTCAGCAAACAAGTTCTTTTTTTATAACCTCTTCAATAGTAAAGCAAATTCAGCGTGTTCCTAACTATCAGTCTGAACTTGCCTCAGGTAAAATTTTTGGACCATGCAAGGTAGGACAAAAGAAGTCTTCTAAAACTAGTTCAAATTATTGGTGTCTTCTTTTCCCAGGCGAAGATGGATATTAGTTTTTTAGTTTGTCTTTTTCAATAAGGTAAATTCTTTGAAATAGATACCGTTCTATCTTGAGATTGTCAACTTTTTATATCCACATACAATTTATTATGCATGGCAACTGGAGCATTTGCAACATCTATTAGTTGCATGGATGGCAGAATTCAAATTCCTTTAAATGATTGGATCAAAAAAAAATATAATGTTGATTATGTTGATACCATAACTGAGCCAGGAGTTGAGAAAAAAATTACTGGAAATATTGATTTGGAGCAAATCAAATCAAAGACTGAAATTTCAATCTATAAGCACAAATCTGAGACAATAATTGTTTCAGGGCATCATGACTGCGCAGGCAATCCAGTATCAAAAGAAGAACATGTTGTACAAATTAGAAATTCCATCAAAATAATAGAGTCATGGAATTATCCAGTTAAAGTCATAGGTGCATGGATTAACGACCAATGGCAGGTAGAGCAAATTCAATAAATATTAACAGTACTCAGAAATCTTTATTCAAACAAGCCTTAAATTAATTTTAATGGAATTTTAGTCGTGATTCGAGAAATTTTACTAGTTAATTTTAAGATCTTTAGTAGATAGCAGATTTTATTGTGATTTTATTCTCATTCCTGTTATCTCTAATTAAATCATTGATCGATGATCTATAAAGGTTGTGGATAATTTGTTCATCGTTACCTTTTATGAAATTTATACAAATGCTTAATTGATTATCTCTAAATTTATGCATCATGAACATTGCTAATTTTATAAAATTGGCTCAAAAACAAAAGCAATTCCCAAAAAACATTCGATTATACCTTGTTTCAAAAAATCAGTATTTTGTAAATGATGGATTTTTAAAAAATGGATTTGATTCAAATTTAACACTTGATAATAATAGAGATAGTATCCTTTCAGCCTTTTCTAAAATGAGATTTATTTTTGATGAAATTATACGTCTAAGAATTGTAGGGTATACTCATAATCAAAATAGCATTGAATTGATGTATTTATTGAATTTAATCCCTACCAATAGAAAAATCAGAATATTTTTGGATTGGAAATTATTTTCAGCTGAATTTGCAAGAGACATGTCAAGATTATTTTTAGTGAGAAACAAAACTACACAAAGTGTCTCCTTAGATGATGTTGAATACATTCCAAATAAAAAAAATGTTTTATCCGAAACAAAGGGATTTAATTTATTCAAAAAAGACATGATAAAAGCATGGAAGAACTTGTTGGACATTTATTCTACAGAACAAGAAAAAATCAATTGGAATGAACTGGTACCAAAATTAAAATTATAAAATTGGGGTTGTAATTGCCCCCTGAGCAGCAGAGCCTACAAGTGAGGCATATTTTGCCAAAGCACCTTTGGTGTAATTTGGTTTTGGAGGTGACCATTCTTGTCTTCTTTTTTGTAATTCTTCTTCTGATACGTGAAGATCAATTATGTTGGTTTCTGTATCAATTGTAATTTCATCGTTGTTTTTTACAAGTGCAATAGGTCCTCCAACATATGCTTCTGGTGCAACATGTCCTACCATAAATCCCCTTGTACCTCCTGAAAATCTTCCATCAGTTACCATTGCTACTTTTTTGCCCAATCCTTGACCAACCAGAGCAGCTGTTGTAGCAAGCATCTCTCTCATTCCAGGCCCGCCTTTTGGCCCTTCATATCGTATTACAATCACATGTCCCTCATCAATTTCGCCTTTGGCCACTGCATCAAATGCATACTCTTCTCTATCAAAAACCTGAGCTTTTCCTGTAAATTTTGTCATCTCAACACCTGCAGTCTTAATGACTGCCCCATCAGGTGCTAAACTTCCCTTCAAGATAACTGCAGTTCCAACACGGTGTATTGGATTATCTATTGGTCTTACTATTTGTTGTTCTGGTTCTGGAATATTCATTGATGCTAAATTTTCTTTAATGGTTTTGCCAGTAGCTGTAATACAATTACCATGGATCAAGTCCTTATCTAATAATTTTTTTAAAACAAATGGAATACCTCCTATTTTATCAAGCGAATTCATTACATAATTTCCCCCTGGTTTCATGTCTGCTAAATGTGGTGTTTTCCTTCTAACTCTCTCAAAATCATCATAAGTTAATTTTATTCCAACTTCGTTTGACAATGCCAATAAATGCAATATTCCGTTGGTAGAACCTCCTACTGCATTTAGCATAGTAATGGCATTTTCAAATGCTTCAAATGTTAAAATTTGACTTGGCTTGATATTTTGCTCAAGTAAATCTACACATGCTCTTCCAGTATCATAAACCATTTTCCCACGTCGGTCATCTTCAGCTGGTGGACTAGCACTACCAGGTAAGGCAAGTCCAATTGCTTCTGAAATTGACGCCATTGTATTTGCTGTAAACATCCCTCCACAAGATCCAGAATTAGGGCATGCTGTGTTTTCAATATCTTTTAGTCCTTCTAATGATAAATTACCTGCATCATATGCTCCTACTGCCTCATAAACATCAACAATCGTCAATTCTTTACCATTTAGCATTCCAGGCATAATTGTTCCTCCATACACAAAAACTGAAGGTAAATCTAAACGTGCCATTGCCATCATGGTTCCGGGGAGGCTTTTGTCACAACCTGCAATTCCTACTAGGGCATCATATTGATGAGCACGTACCATTAATTCAATAGAATCTGCAATAACTTCCCTTGAAACGAGCGATGATTTCATACCTTCATGACCCATTGCAATCCCGTCACTAACTGCAATAGTTGAAAATTCTCTGGGTGTGGCTCCTGCATCAGTTACTCCCTCCTTTGCCTTTAGTGCTAATTGAGGAAGGTGGATATTACAAGGAGTAGCTTCATTTCCAGTATGACAGACTCCGACAAATGGTTTATCCAAATCACTGTCTGTTAATCCCATAGCTTTGTACATTGCTCTATGGGGAGCTCGAGCTGTTCCTGCTACAACATTTCTACTTGAAATCTCCATAATAAACAAATTCTAAATGGCTATAATTTAGACCTTTTTGAAAAAAATTGATTATTCTTTGAGATTAAAAAGAATTAGTCAGGTCGAATCAAAATTAGAATAGTCCTTAAAATCATCTTTTCAAGAAATGACTTGTTCAAAATGAACACCCTTGATTTTAATACAAAGATTAGTGAACATCTGTAGTGTTAATCCAAATTATTTTAAATTATTTCTTCGATGTTATTACAAATAAAAATAAGGATAACTTCGAACGAGAACATATTCTATTTTTGTACAATTAAGGTGTCCATAGAGTATGAATAATAACAAAGGAATTTGGAGGTTGGAATATTTTGAACCTTTAACTATTGAAGAACTCGAAGAATCAATTGAACTTGATGACGGGGCTGAGGATTTAACTTAGGTTTCCCTATACAGGTTTTCGGCCTAATTTTCCCCCACTATTAATTTGTAATTTTTATGCTATCAACATCTATGTGTTCTAATACAAAGCCAATTTTGATAAGGTCAATTAGATTCATGGAGAGGCCCCTAATGCCATAGATTTTTTCTTGTGTATTGTTTTCATTGATAAAGTTTTGAATTTAATAGATTAGACTGTATCTTATTTGATAATCACATATTTTTTATTTTCTATGAATTAGATTAGTAAAAATACCCTATCGGTAAAACTCCCATCAGTATGAATAATTTAGATGATTCTATAGGAAAAATACTATTAGATCTACAAAAAGATGATCCTGTAGTCTTTAAGAGACTCTTGAAAAAAGCTTATGAAGAATACCCAGAAATTTTTGAGGATGATATTGATAAAGAAAACAAATGGATTGATGAATACAATCGCAAAATAGATGAATATAACAAAAAAATTGAAAACGACTAAATTCTAAACATTTAGAAACAAATTATGGAAAAAAAATCTCTTTCTTGCCCAGTTTGCCAAAACAACAAGGCTGAGATTGCTGGAGAGAATGTAAAATTAAGCGGTCAATTTGAGAATAAAGAGTTTCTTACTACTGAATTAACTGTTTTACGATGCGTCATGTGTGGTTATTACATGTTCTTTGATAATACCGCGCAATTTACAGCAGAAGAAAAATAAACTAAATTATTTAAAATAGAAATATTTTTTTTATTTTACGAGTTGCTGTGCTTGCAATTCTAATAATTGACCTTCAATTTCTTCAGGTGTCTCATCTCCAAATGAAATAAGAACTTTATCGTCATCCATTGGTTCATAGTCGACTATATTATCTACCTGTTCCCCATTAATGAAGAATTTTAATGAATATTTATCGGTGTTACAATACTCTTTTTCATTTGGGAACACAAAGCATTCATTATCTAATCCAATTGATAATGACTCAAATAGATAACCTAGTTTTACTCCGGTGGCATGCTTGTGAATTGTAGTACCGTCGTTACCTTCAAAGTGAATCCATCTGTTTTTCAGTTGATATGATGGAGATGAAAAATCAAAGGTATCTCCAAAAATTTTAACTAGTATTCCAGTATGAGAGTGCTCGCTACCTAGGGCCCCAGCATTTTCAGGACCTCCTGGCGCAGTTTCAGTCATAGTGGCAAATTGAAAAGCAGCATATCCTACAATTAAGGCAATAACTGCCAAAACTGCGACTGCTATTAGAGTATTTCTTCGTTTTTCAGAAGATCTTTGAGAGGCATAATTTTCTCGCTTTGCCTCTCGCTCTCTTCGTTCTTTTCTGCCCATGAATGTTAAATTTCTAAAAATTACCCTATTAAATGTTCGACGATTAAACAATAAATAAAATCAAAAAAAGTCAATTTATTATGAATTGTATTTTTTGTGATATTTTATCAGGTAAAAGGGAGGGACACATAATTTATGAAGACAAACTCCATATTGTTTTTCTAGACAAATATCCTATTGATACTGGTCATAGTCTGGTAATCCCAAGAGAACATCATGAAAAAATTACAGATATGGACTCTAACGCAGTAGGTGAAATGTTTTCAATTGTTCCAAAAATAGCAAGAGGGATTTTAGATGCCACAGGAGCAAACGCCTTTAGTCTTGGACAAAATAATGGAAGAGCTGCAAAACAAATAATCCCTCATGTACATATTCACATCATTCCAAGATATAATCACAAAGGGACTGTATGGACCAAACGTGCAATTAAAGATGATTCTGAGTTATTAAAACTTGCAGAAAAAATAAAAAAATCTATTACTTAGAATGTCCGGGATTATATCGCAAAATTGCTCCAACCTTTCCAAGACTAGTTAACATGTTTCCATATTCAGCACTTCCTGAAATCACTTCTATTTTACTTCCTGTTTTGGCAGCAATAAGAGCCAAATAATCTACAATATCTCTTTCACTTACTTCTACTTCCATTGCTTTGCAGCTAGGACATGGATTATTTGCAAACTGAGTTTTTTTGGGAATTACTTCAGGTCTCTCGATGATCTCCTCTTGTATGTGTTGACATCTTTTGCATTTTCCTTCCACTCTATGCAAGTTTGTGTCATCAGTTATTATCAGAGTTTCTACTACGTTATTTTGCAACAATTCAATTATGTCTCTTAATCCATAGACTCCTAATCCAGAATGTGAATTAATATGCCTGAATAATTTTTCAACAAGTATTTTTTCCTCTACCATTCTAAAATTTGATAATATATCTGCAGATTTTGCAAAGGCTTCTCTAATTCCTTCAGCCCCCGCATATGAGGAATCAATTGTGGATATTATCATATTTTGAAGTCTGTATTCTAAATAATTTCCGTTAATAAAGTCCTCTTTAGTGGGGCCTGGCCCCGAAATTATTAACCCCTTGACAGGATAAATATCAATAAAATATTCTCTTGAGGTCTCTGCAACTCTATTGTAAAAATAAGTCAACTCCATTTCCCTTAATTTTTGAAATCTTTTTGCCGACTGTCCCCCTTGTCTATGTTTTCCTGCAACTCCAGATCCTGTTTGAGACAAAACTTCAATTTTATCTCCATGTAAAAGTCCCCATCCACAATCTTTTGCATCAATTGCGATAAAACCAATTAGGTTGTCATCTTTTAGCATATTTTTTAGAATATCTACATGAAAATGATCATCACATCTGTAAAGATATTGTTTCAAATCCTTGGGGGGATCCAACTCGTAAATTTCTACCACTTCATTTCCTAAAGCTGCTCCTTGTTCTGGAGGAAAAGCACCACAAAAAATTACCAGTCCTCTTTCTGGTGTTTTTTTATAGAGTTTCAATCTTTGAATTACTTTTCCAAGGGAGTCTACAACATGCCCTCGAGTTAAATCTGATTTAATGTTGTCAGCAGTTCCCTGTTCCTCTTTTAATGTGCTAATAATCTCATGAAGTTGTTTTCCCTTTGGAATGTAAACTGTAATTAACTCTGTTCCGTGACCTGATTTTTCAGTTAACTCATCAAGTGTCTTTCGAATTTTATACATCTTGACTGAATCTTGTTTTTCAATATTGATCTTGCCCATCTATGACTTTTTATGACTGTGCGAATATTAAGTTTGGTTGATTATTAATTTCTCAATACTGGTTTTACAATTCATCAAATGTTTTTAGAAATGCTTCCAACGGTTGATTTCCTCGAATTTTAATAATTTTCTCACCAGTGAAAATTAAAAAAGATGGAGTAGCATCAATCCCAAGATCTTTTCCAAATTGATAAAGTAAATTCACTTTGTCTTGGTATTTGTGATCATCCAGGCATTGATTGAATTTATCTAAATTCAAACCTACAGTTGTTCCAAATGCGTTAAGGGACCACCTAGTAATCCATCCAGTATTTTCACCGCCCCAATTTTTGTACAATTCATCGTGGTATTCCCAATATTTTCCTTGATCCTCTGCACAGTATGATGCCTCTGCGGCAAGTAATGAATCTGGACCATTTAATGGAAAGTCTTTGAAGACCATATTCACCTTCCCTGTTTTAATAAAATCTCTCTCTATGGTTTTAAGAGTTGTATCGTGAAATCTAAAACAAAATGTACATTGATAATCTCCCCACTCTAAAATCGTGATTGTCGCTGATGGGTCTCCTAAAATAGGTGAACCATTTTGAATCAATTTTGTTTTTGTTAATATTTCAGAATTTTTTTCAGACTCTGGATAAAATGCCATAAAGGAGCCTGCAATGATTCCAATAATTACTGGAATTATTAACAGGTAAATTTGTTTCATTATTTTGAGATAAACTAGAACAAGTAAATATCTTATCTAATTTGTACCAAGTGTCCAAAGTGCTGAATTTTTTGCTGACACTTCAGCTACAAAAGAATCATCTGAAGATGAAATTATTATTACATCTCCATTCTCAGGACAAAGATTATCATATAATTTTTTTCTAGTATTTGGATCATCTTCTAAACAATCTCGATCCTCACCTGGAAAAATAAAGTGAGAATTTTTGTACAACAAGGTGATACATCCTGAAGATCCATACAAAATTGCAAAATCTCTCTGCTCTATTCCTGTCTTTATGGCATATTCATAATTTTTTAAAATTATTGCATGGTTGTATTTACCTTGAACTATTTTGGATTTATTTAATTTACATTCATTTTTTATAACTTTGTTTAGATTTTCTGAAAACTTTTTACCTTTTAATGTAAGATAAGTTCCTGATTTGGTTGTATCTACCATTTTTGCATCTTTGAGATGCAAAATCAAGGTCTTTATTGCACCTTCTCCTAGATGCAAATTTTTACAAAATGTTGATCTACTTACGAATTTATCAGAATAAAGTAATTGTAATGCTTTGAATACATGAGGAATACTAAAAGTCAAAACTTTACTTGATCCCTTTCTAGAGACTATGTTTTGTAAGAGTTTAATTTGTTGACGCAAGTTGATTTTCAGCCTCTAGGGTATTTAAATTGGATAAATCATCCAAGAACTTAAATACATTTTTTCAAGAACACCGTCATGTCTCAATCAAGACAAATAAACCGGTCAAAAAGAGGTGTTCCAATTATTGCAATTGTTGCCTTAGCTTTAATTTTTGCAGGTGGACTATTTCTAGTTGCATTTGACCAAGGACATATCTTCAGCATTGCTTATGGTGAACAAGCATTTGAGGATTTATTCATTCACGAACTAACCCATGATATGCGACACGCAGCCGGGTTTCCTTGTCATTAGGGGATAGTTCCATGAACACATCCATTTTTCTAATAATAGTGTTAATTTCAGGTGCGCTTGCCGGATTAGTTTGGGGATCTGCGAATCTTTTTTTGGTTGAGCCATACCTTGATGAGGCAATTGGAATAGAAAATCAAAATCTTTTTGATTCTGGAGAAGCAGATGACACCTTAGAATTTTGGATTGAATATGAAGGATATAGATCATGGCAAAAAAGTGGCCAAATATTAGCTGGAATAATTTTAGGAACCTCCATTGGTTCATTGTTTGGAATTGTGTTTGCGCTCTCAAGAAATTCATTACCTGGAAATGACAATATCAAAAAAGCTCTAATTTTGGCAGGATTGATGTGGTTTACAATTTACTTTATTCCATTTTTAAAATATCCTGCCAATCCTCCTACAGTTGGGGAGGCAGATACTGTAGTTTTGAGGTCAATTTTGTATCTCTCATTCATTGCAATTTCTGGATTTGGGGCTCTAATTTTTTATAAAATCTCAAAGAGATTAAATGGAAAAAAGAAAATAATTTCTTTAATAGGATATATCGTTTTTATTTCTGTCCTTTTTTTCGGAATGCCAGAAAACCCTGATTTTGTTTCTGCTCCAATGGATTTGGTAAATGGATTTAGAATTATGTCTGCTTTGACCGTTTCCACTTATTGGATTGCATTAGGACTGATTCTTGGGATTTTATGGAATTATTTTAAACCAAACAAGGAAGTGTCTTCTTTTACCTAGTGATTCTTAATCTCTAGAATGAGAATCAAATCATCTCGTTTAAATAACTCTAGACAGATTTTTAAATTTACTTGGCAAGAAGAATAACATTACCTCAATTAAAAAAATATGACATAACTCAAAAAGTGATAGAAGCTCTCGCTGATGCTGAATCTAGAGCAATCTTGTTTTCAATTATTAAAAAAGGAAAAACAGCTACTGAACTTTCAGAAAAACTCAAAATACCTCTTAGCAGTGTTTATAAAAAATTAAGTGACCTTGAAGAGCTAACTTTAATTGAGATAGAAAAATGGTCTATATCTGATAAGGGACGAAAATACAAGGTCTTTAAAAGTAGAATTAGCAAAGCAGACATATCAATTAAAAAACCAGAACCTGTTCTCAACTTGGTGTCAAATAAGTAAAATCATGGCTCTATCTAACATTATCCAACTCAGTGAGTTTGATGTCACTCAGAAAATAATTGAATCCTTAAGCAATGTGTGCACTAGAGCAGTTTTATTTTCAGTAAAAAAAGAATCTAAAGACGCAACCCAAATTGCTGAGGAATTAAAATTATCTATTTCAACTGTTTACAAAACTCTATCTGCATTGGAAGATCTTGGTTTGATTGAAGTTCAGAAATTTATTTTTTCAAGTGAAGGCAAAAAAATAAAAAAATACCGCAGTAGAATCAGAAAGGTTGAGATAACACTTGATAACACCGAACCAGTTTTACATCTTCATCCAAACAAAAAAGTCTAAATTTATACACTGTTATTTTCATGTTCTAGATTCTAATTCTAATTACATAGAATGAGAACATAGAATGAAAATCTAGTTTAAATAACTTAGCTAATCCTAAGAAATTCAGTATAAAATGAAACAAAAGATTTTTTTCTCAATTATCACAATAATGATGATATTTAGTGTGACAACTTTTACATTTACTCAAAATGTCGATGCTCAAAGTTTGGTACCTGAGTGGATAAAAAACAATGCTGGTTGGTGGGCAAATGGCGAGATTGACGATAAGACATTTCTTGATGGAATAAAATTCCTAATTGAAAACAGAATCATTGATGTTCCATCCGAAAGTCAAACAATTGATGTTGATAAATTAACTATTGGGTTTATTCCAGTTGAAAAAGCAGATGAGTTAACCTCAAAAGCAAAGGTCCTTGAGGAATTCCTAGAAAATAAGCTTGGTGTAGAAGTTGAAATTGTAATTCCTACAAATTATGAGACCATAATTGAAGGGATGAGATTCGGTCATGTTGATGCTGCCTTTATGGATACAGGTCCTGCATGGATTACTCATCAAAGAACTGGGGCCGAGGCTGTATTAGCAGAACTAGTTGCAGGAAAGGTGAACTATCAAGCCACTGTATGGACTCTTGCAAAGAACGACTCTATTCATACCCTTGAAGATACAGTAGGCAAACGAGTTGCTTTTACGAGCATAACTGGTTCATCTGGTTTTGTGAGACCAATGGGAACATTAGTTACCGATGGTCATATCAAAATTGAAGGAAATGATATTGTTGCCTTAGAATCTGCACTGGCAAAAAACTTTGAGAGTTACACATTTGCAGGTGGTTACAAAGCAGCTTTACAGCTACTTCTAAATGAAAATGTTGATGTGGCATTTGGTTCTGATATTGCACCACAAAAATATTTGGAGCTTGAAGATCAAGTAAAATTAAGACCAGTAACTACAATTGGACCTGTACCATCTCATGTCTTCATGGTGAATGCTGACATGTCAGAAAATACAAAGAATGCCCTTGTTGATTCATTAATTGAACTAAATTATGATGAGAATAATGAGATTTTGACAAACCTCTATGGTGCAGAGGCATTGGTTCCAACAACAACTACTATGCATATTGGAGAATTTGGAACATTTATTGATGCATTAACAGGTTTAGACCAAAAAATCTTAGATAGTTATAACAAGAGCAAATAAAAGCGGTTATTCTTAAAATGGAACTGCTCCAAATGAACGACCCATCCACTTTATCAGTAATTTCTACAAAAAAGATTATTCAAATGAATAATGTTTGGACATCATACGATTCAAAAAGTTACGCTTTGGAGGGAATCAACCTCTCAATAGATAAAGGAACAAATTATGCAATAGTAGGAAAATCAGGTTCTGGTAAATCTACATTGCTTAAATTGATGAATGGAATGATGACTCCAAGCAAGGGCACTATTAAAATTGATTATCAGACTCCAAACATGAATGACAAAAAATTCAAATTATTAATGCATAAGATTGGTTATATTCCTCAAAGTTTGGGTTTGATTAAAAATATTACTGTCCTAGAAAATATTTTGATTGGGGCTTTGCCTAGATTAGGGAAAATTCAATCAATGTTTAAAATTTTCCCTGAAGAGGAAATTCAAGAAGCAAAAAATATTTTAAAACTTGTTGGCTTGTCTGGAAAAGAAGAACGAAAAGCCTACATGCTTAGCGGTGGTGAAAAAAGAAGAGTCGCTATTGCAAGAGCTCTTATGCAGAAACCCACAATATTACTTGCAGATGAAATTGTTTCTGAATTAGATCACGTTACTGCACGCGATATAATGAATTTGATTTTAGATGCACAAAAACGGATGAATCTTACTGCCATAATGGTTCATCACGATATGCAATTGGCTTTGGAATATGCAAATAGAGTCGCAGTTATCAAGGAAGGCAAAAAAATTCTAGAAATTGGGGTTGAAGGGGAAAAAATTATTGATTTTCAAACAGGGGATCTTACTAGTCAAGAAATTTTGGAGATGTATTCAGATGAATCAAAAAAATAATCTCATAGTTGGAATTATTATTGCACTCGTTGTTGTAGCATCCTACAATGTTGATGCAAATCCTTTAGATTTTGTTGAAGGTCTTCCAAATCTTGCAATCGTTGCAGAAGAGATGACTCAAGTAGATGCTGAACTTTTTGGAACTGCATTTTGGTCGATGCTTGAAACTATTCAAATGGCATTTATTGGAACAATGGTTGGAGTAGTAATCTCATTACCCCTTAGCATGATTGCTGCTCGTAATTTAAACAGTAAATTTGTTTATGGGCCAGTTCGAGCTATTCTTGCGGCCATCCGTACATTTCCATCTATTTTATGGGCGATTTTGTTTGTAATAATGGTGGGATTAGGACCCTTTGCAGGTGTTCTGGCAATTATAATGTACACTGTAGGGTTTGTAACCAAATTACAATACGAATCTATTGAAACTATAGATTCGGATCCAATGGATGCTGTGAGTTCAATTGGCGTATCAAAATGGCAAATGATACGATATGTGGTTTTACCTGAATCTGCCCCTCATCTTTTAAGCCAGATGTTGTACATGTTTGATTATAATATTAGACAGACTAGTATTTTGGGTTTAGTTGGAGCTGGCGGAATTGGATTTTACATTATAAATTATATTAAATTCTTTGAATACGGAAAGGCTGCTGTGTTTATGATAGTAGTATTAATTACGGTTTTAATTTTTGATTGGGCAAGTGTGAAAATTCGAGACAAATACATAATTAAATCTCAACACGGAATGGAAGTTAACGCAAATTAATTTTCGGGAACATTTCACTAAATGTTTTAGATTTTTCTTAAATTTAATATTTTCAGGTTGTAATTTTATCCAGCTGATTGGATTCTTTTGCATTTTTTATTTCACGAGCTATTCTTTTGCCCATACTCATAGGTTCATCAAACAAAAGCGAATAGTATGGAGATCCATCCATATAGATATTTGTACCTGCAACTATACGGGCCGAAAACTCAAAAGATGTAAATTTAGCATTCTCGTCATACACTCCTTCAATACAAAAGGGCCCATTCATACCAGGTGAAACTATTCGTTTTGCAGCTTCGACAAAATTATCACCCATCTTGTATACTTCATCTAAAAGTGATTCTCTAAGAACTAAAGGACTATTACCAATTACGTTAAATGAAGGGACTTTGTTGTGTTTGAGTTGCTGCTCTGAGGGTATTCTTGCCAGTCCTTCAATATCTGATTCATGACGTTGGTCTACTCCGAAAAATTCCAGTTCACCTTTAAGTGGAGAATAAAAAAATTGTAAGTATGCCAAAACCCCTGCAGCATATTCTTGGATGTAAAGTATTTCATCTTCAGAAAGTATTCCTTGCTGAATTAACTCATTTCTTTTTTTATTATAGTCTTCTTCACTGGCTGTCATAAAGTATCCCTTACCTCCTGCTGCGCCCTGTCTTTTTACAATTACAAGTTTGTCTATTTCACTGGGACTTTTAACTTGTTTTGGTACTGGGAGATGCGCTTCTCTCATTAATTTTTCTTTTCTCTCTCTGTCTGATTCCCATCGTAGAATCCATTTATTTCCAAAAATTGGGCTCTTTATTGATTCAATTTGCTCAGAACTCATTTGGGCAATTAATGTTCCATGAGGAATAATTATCGCATTATTTTTTTCTAAGGTTTGTTGACATTGTTTTTCCAAAACTTCAACAAAAGAATCCACTAAAATATATTCATCAATAAATGAAAATCTCTTGTAAAGTTTTTCTCTTTTTTTCTCACACACAAGTATGGTCTTAAGACCCTCATCCTTGGCTCCTTTTAGAACTTGTAAAGCGCAATGTGAACCTAATGTTGCAATTGAAGTCAATGTGTATGTTTTCTTGATTTTTGGACTTTATGAACTGTGTGCGGATGAAACATATTCAAATACCTCATCTATAAGATCTGGATTTAATTCTGCCTTGATCTCATCTGGAATAACCTTTAAAATAAAATCAAACATTGTAGTGTTTTCTGGAAGTTTACCTTGTTTTTGATAAAGGGAATATACTGCAATTCCATTTGAGATCAAAGAAATTGTTTTTTCTTTATCAGTTAATACCATATTTTGTGTGTATGTAATACTAATTTATTCTATCCTCATACTAAATTTGTTTTAAAAAATGCTATGTTCATTTCTATCATGACATTTAACAGAACATACCTTTCGTGGGTAGGATTTGATAGAAAGATCTTTTAATGGAAGAGCGATGTTTTACTATGTGATTGACTTTTACAAGTATCTGGCATGACCTGAGTGCAAAGACTCAGGATTGTATTGTACTAACCATAGAAAAGAGGTAGAGAGAATACTTGCTGGTAAAGTTTATTCTTGAGATCACTATAGTTTACTTTATTAGGAAATTTTGATTGGACTGGAAAAAATAGGCGGATTGACTAGACTTGCCCTCATGAAAAATTTCAAATTGTGTTGATTCTGAGTGTTTTTCTACTTCCTCATGAAGTGAGGACTCCCATGCATGATATCCCACAAAAACCCCGGTAATTATGATAGTTGCAATTACTAATAAAATCAGAATGCTCAACTTGATTTGATATCAAATTCTTTGGAATGATAAATGTTTTGGAGGAAAATTAATTACACCAAAAGATAGCCAAATTAATTAAATTATGATTAAAACTGAACTTGGAAATTTACGTAGATCTCATTATTCTAATGAATTAGATGCTTCTATGGATGGAGTGGATGTAACTGTCATGGGATGGGTTTTGACTGTTAGAGGTCATGGAAATATTAGTTTTTTAACTCTACAAGATAAAAATGGACCTATCTCAATTATTGCAAAAAAAGGAGATTGTCCTGACGAAGTCCGGGAAAAACTTTCTTCTCTAAAGAGTCATTCATCTATTGCCATTAATGGAAAGGTAAAAGCATCTGAAAAATCCCCAAATGGATTTGAAATAGTACCCTCTGAAGTGAGAGTTTTTTCTGAAGTACAAAAAATTCCTCCTTTTGAGCCATTGGCTAAAACTGTAAAAAACATCGATACTAGACTCGAGGTTAGACCTATTGACTTGAGACGTAAAGTATTACAAGATATCTTCAAGGTACGAAGTCAGGTGTTATCATCTATTAGAAATTATTTTGATAAACAGGAATTTTTAGAAATTAACACCCCAAAAATGATTGCAACTGCAACAGAAGGAGGCGCTGCATTATTTCCAATTTTTTATTATAACAAAGAAGCCTTTTTGGCTCAGAGCCCGCAATTGTACAAAGAACAGCTTACAATGAGTTTTGAAAAAGTATTTGAAATTGCACCCATTTTTAGAGCAGAGCCATCAAGAACAAATCGACATTTAGCTGAGGCAATTTCAATTGACTTGGAAGAGGCCTTTGTAGATTACAATGACATTATGAGTAGGATTGAAGAGATAATCAAAATATCTATAAAAACTGTCACGGAGTATGTAAAAGAAAATCCGGATACAGAGTTTGTTATTCCGCCAACTCAGGAAACAATTCCAAGATATTCTTATGATGAGTTGGTAGATAAAATGAAAAAGGCAGGTGCAAAAACGGAGTGGGGGGATGACCTTTATCCATCCAATTTAAAAAAAATCGGATTGGATGGATTTTATTTTATTAAAGATTGGCCACTAGGACCAAAGCCATTTTATGTTAAAGATAGTAAATCAAATCCAAAAATATCTGAATCATTTGATTTAATGTTTGGGGATTTAGAGTTATCATCAGGAAGCACCAGAATTGAAAAGAGAGACGAACTTGAGGATAGGATGAAAAATAAAGGAATGAAAACTGATGCATTTGATTATCATCTTGGTGCATTTGATTATGGTGTACCTCCTCATGCTGGTTGTGGAATAGGTCTTGAGAGGTTAATTATGGCACTTACAGGCACAGAAAATATTCGTGATGTAACATTTTATCCACGAGATGTTGATAGGTTGACCCCTTAAAATCATAAGCCTAATTCAAACTAAAGACTAAATTAAAAAATCAGATAATCCTCTCAATGATTTAAAAAGAAAAACAAAAAGAAAGGAACGTACACTTTCTCAATTAGTTAATGGAAAAACTACTACTGAAGAGGAATTGGCCCAAACAACAACAAATTATAAACTTAGAAAGAGGTGGAAAATAGAGTTTAAATATTTCACAATGACCCAAAAAAATATACATTTGTAAAAAATTTTATTAATAAAATTAATAAATATTAAGAATTTTGTTAGATTCCTTTAAATAATATTTTTCTGATAAAATTACGACGAGGTCTATCAAATAAACTCCGCTTGAAGACTGATCTTTGGAAAGGGAGCATGATAGATAAAAAGAAAACCACAAAAAAGATGGAAGCATCTTAATTTTGAAAACGGTTTTCAAAAACCTCGTTACGTTTTTTATTTTTTGCAAAGAAAATTAATTTAAATTCGAAAATTATTTTTATATTATAATATTATCAATAATTAATTTTCTTAATCCTTACGTTACTTCCTTTAGTTTCCAGGAAATGTCCAATAAAATTTGTAAGTTGCTCTCCAATTTTGTATCCTAATGCTCCTTCCATCATACCTGATTTTTCAATAAGGTTTGCCATTTCTTCACTAATTTGAATATTAAAAAATGTCCACCCAAACTTTTCAAATGGTTCTTTTATTGTGAATCCATTTTGTACATTACATTCTGTCTGTAAATCAATTAGTGCCTTTTTTACTAGCAGTATTTCATCATTATAATTTCTGGTACTTAGCTGAAATAATGGATTCAAGGTTTACCCACTCTTTTTTTGTCCCGACAAATACCACACAAATAATTTTTCTTAAATTCTTTTAGCTCTTTTTTAAATTCCTTTGTTTTGAAATATTTCATGGAGGCTTTAATTCCACCTGGAACACTTTTTCCACAAAATGAACAATTAATATCTGTGTTTAATCTAATTGTTTTTTCATCTTTTTGAATTTTACCAATTATCATAAATTTTATTTGCATCTTTAGTATATCAAAATTTGTAAAATTTAATAATTTTAAATTTTAATTTGAATTATACTTTCTAAAACCACTCTTGATTTTCAAAGCATAATATACCCTCCAAACTAGTTGAAAACAAATTGTCAGGACATGGACTATCTACAGTACAAATCAACAAAAGATTTCTGTTTGTAGGGGTTTTTTTGATTTCTTTGGCTGGCTTATTGTTAGAGATTGCTATTACTAGAATTTTTTCAGCAGCAATTTGGTATCATTTTGCCTTTGTGGCAGTATCTATAGCACTTGTTGGATTAGGTTCATCTGGATTATTTGTTCATTATCGACTAAAA